>NZ_VWUF01000010.1:0-115214 GCF_008631385.1 Pantoea sp. M_9
CGCCAGGGCCGCATTAATGCGGCCCCTACGGGTACGTTAATATGGTTACGGACGCGGTAATGCATTGACGGGATATGCCCATCCATACGTAGGGGCGCCATTTATGGCGCCCTGGCCGCGCATTAACCTCCGATGGTGAATGAAGATGCCACTGGCGCGCTACCGTACCGGCTTTTTCCGGGGGGCTTTTTCGGGCATCAGGCTTTTCCAGATATGCTGCACGGCATAGCTGCGCCACGGCCGCCATACCTGTGACAGCTGCTCTGCCTCTCTGGCCGTTACGCCGCCGAGATTATTACGGATAGCGATATCTTCTTTCGGGAAAGCATCAGGCCAGCGCAGCGCGCGCATGGCGATATAGCTGGCGGTCCACGGGCCGACACCCTTCAGTGCCAGCAGCTGCTGCTGTACGGTATCCGGCGGCAGAGAGCCGTTAAAGCGCAGTGCGCCGCTGGCGCAGGCGTGGGCCAGCGCGATAATCGCATTTGAACGGGCGCTGACTATGCCGAGCACCGCAATATCATCGACCGTTGCTGCTGCCAGCGTGGCCGCGTCCGGAGAGAGGCGGGAGAGCGCTGGCCAGGGCGTCTCCAGCGGCTCGCCAAAGCGCTCTGTCAGACGGCTGCTGAGCGTTACAGCCGCTTTTACCGTAACCTGCTGGCCGAGAATCGCGCGCACGCTTAACTCAAACGCATCGAACGCGCCGGGCACGCGCAGACCCGGATGGCGCGCCAGGCTCTCTGCCAGCAGCGGATCGCGGCCCAGCAGATCGCTTACCGCCTGCGGCTGAGCATCCAGATCGAACAGATCGCGCAGCCGGCGCAGCAGGGCAGGCAGCACCGGCGTCAGTGTGGTAGTGAACTCAACCTGCAGCGCATGCTTATCGGGCAGGGCGCTGACGCGCACCCAGCCGCGACAGCCGCCCAGCGCGACGGTGCGGTGATAAGCGCCATCGGCCACCCACTCAGCCTGCTTCATAACGTGCGCTTCAAGAAACTCCAGCATCGCCGCCCAGTCATAGGGCGGCCGATAGCTCAGCTGCAGGGTGGCGCTCTGCTGTGGCAGCGCAGCGCCTTCCGGCTGGCTCCGCTTACGCAGCGCGGAAGGTGTCATGTGATAGCGCGCCTGAAACACATCATTAAAGCGGCGCAGGCTGCGAAAGCCGCTGGCGTAAGCGATCTCCGTTACGGGCAGGGCGGTTTCGGTCAGCAGCTGTTTCGCCAGCAGCATGCGCCGCGTCTGACGCAGCTCCAGCGGCGAAACGCCCAGCTCCTGCTGAATCACGCGCCGCAGCTGACGTTCACTCAGAAAGAACTCACCGGCAATATCTGCCAGCGAGGTCTGCTCCTCCAGCATGCCCTCTTCAACGCGACGGATCAGACGATCGGCAATACGGTGATGGTTATCTACCGGCGCAAATCCCGGTGCCAGCTCCGGGCGGCAGCGCAGGCACGGGCGAAAGCGCGCCTTTTCCGCCGCTTCTGCATTATGAAAAAAGCGGCAATTTTTCAGCAGCGGTTTGCGTACCGGACAGACGGGACGACAGTAAATACCGGTTGAGGTTACGCCCACGTAGAGCAGCCCGTCAAAGCGACTGTCGCGCGACGTCAGCGCCTGGTAAGCAATTTCAGGATCAAGCATCGTCTTCTCCGGTAAATAAAGGGCATCATGGCGCAGTCCGGGTGCGGAAACACGCTGCTTTTGGACAGCTAATCAGTTTATGTGCCTGTCCGAAAACAGCCAGTTTGCGGCGTGATTAATGCAATAATAGTCGGGAGTCATCCACTGCGGAGATCTGTTATGTACCATACTAAAACCATCGTGACGCCGGTCGGCGAGCTGACGCTGATTGCCAGCGATAAAGGCCTGGCAGCCGTGCTGTGGGAAAATGAAGGATCGCAGCGCGTGCCGCTGACGCCGCTGTCACGTAACGAGCTGCATCCGGTGCTGTGCGAGGCTGAGCGTCAGCTGCAGGAGTATTTTGCCGGCACCCGGCAGCGTTTTACCCTGAGCTACGACCCGTCCGGCACGCCGTTCCAGCAAAAGGTATGGGCCGCCCTGCTGACTATTCCGTTTGGGGAGACGCGCAGCTACCGGCAGATAGCTGAGCAGATTGGGCATCCCAAAGCCGTGCGCGCGGTAGGGGCTGCCAACGGTAAAAACCCGCTCTCTATTATGGCTCCCTGCCACCGTGTCATTGGCAGCAACGGCAAACTGACCGGCTTTGCCGGTGGCCTGCCGGTTAAAGCGTTTTTGCTGGAGCTGGAGCGGGCAGCTAAAAAACCGGATGCGCTGGCTGTTTAGTATAAAAAACTAAAT
Organism: Pantoea sp. M_9; assembly: GCF_008631385.1. Classification (NCBI taxonomy): domain Bacteria; kingdom Pseudomonadati; phylum Pseudomonadota; class Gammaproteobacteria; order Enterobacterales; family Erwiniaceae; genus Pantoea; species Pantoea sp. M_9. The sequence continues at coordinate 2,320 of NZ_VWUF01000010.1, forward strand.
GGCGCTTTATTATTCTTTATAGTATTTTCGTAGCTTCTGTTGTTTATTACATAAAACATTAATGCGGTGGTGCGCTTCCGGATCGGGCAGCAGCCATCTGCGCTTTTTCGCACCCTGCATTTCAGGCACAGGAGCCAGTAATGGACATTTTCAGCACGCAAAATATCCTGGTACATATCCCTCTGGGCGCCGGCGGATATGATCTCTCATGGATTGAAGCGTTCGGCACGCTGGCCGGGCTGCTCTGTATCTGGCTGGCAAGCCAGGAAAAAATCAGTAACTACCTGTTTGGCCTGATTAACGTCACGCTGTTTGCGGTGATTTTCTTTCAGATCCAGCTCTACGCCAGCCTGCTGCTGCAGCTCTTTTTCTTTGTCGCCAATCTCTATGGCTGGTATGCATGGAGCCGGCAGACCAGTGACCATGAGCGCGCGTTAAAAATTCGCTGGCTGTCGCTGCCGAAAGCGCTGGCATGGGGCGCGGCCTGCGTTATCGCGATTGCGCTGATGACGCGCTATATCGACGTGGTATTTGGCTTCCTTACCCGCAGCGCGGTGCAGATCATGCAGGGAATTGGCCTGCAGGTCACCATGCCGCAGCTGCAGCCTGACGCGTTTCCCTTCTGGGATTCCTGCATGATGGTGCTCTCTGTCGTGGCAATGATTCTGATGACGCGTAAATATGTCGAAAACTGGCTGTTGTGGGTGGTCATCAACGTCATTAGCGTAATGATTTTTGCCCGGCAGGGGGGGTATGCGATGTCGCTGGAATACGCCATTCTCACGCTGATTGCGCTGAACGGCTCGCGTCTGTGGATACAGAGCGCACGCGAGCAGGGCTCACGCGCGCTGGCGGGTTAGTGATGATGATGCGCGTGTCCGTCCAGCACCGCATGGCCATCATCATGAGCCGCATGTTCTGAACCGAGCGCACAGTCGGGCAGGCTGCACGCCTGATACTCCATCTGCACCGTGGCATGTTCAATCTGATAGTGCTGATGCAGATAATGATGGATTTTTCGCAGCAGGCCGTCGTGATCGTACGGCGGCACTACCTGGACATGCAGCGTGAGCACCGGCTTCTCTCCCACCTGCCACAGGTGGATATGATGGACGTTACGCACCTCATCAATGTTCAGCTTCAGCTCGCGCCCCAGCTTATCAATATTGATATTCACCGGTGCGCCCTCCAGCAGCTCATGCAGGCTTTCACGCAGCAGCGTCCAGGCGCTGCGTACTACCAGCACGGAAACCAGCAGTGAAAGAATCGGATCGATGGGCGTCCAGCCGGTGAGCATAACGATAACCGCGGCGGCAATGGCACCCACTGAGCCAAGCAGGTCTCCCAGAACATGCAGCGCGGCGGCGCGCACGTTGAGATTTTTCTCGCCGCTGCCGCGATGCAGCAGCCAGAATGAGAGCAGGTTAGCAAACAGCCCGGCGATAGCGATGCCGAGCATCAGGCCACCCTCAATCGGCTGCGGATGCGTAAAACGCCGGATCGCCTCCCAGACGATCAGCACGGTAATCACCAGCAGCGCAATCGCGTTTACAAACGCCGCCAGCGTGGTCAGACGCAGCAGGCCAAAGGTATGCCGCGCATTGGGTTTGCGGCGCGCAAACTGCACCGCCAGCAGCGCCATCAGCAGCGCGGCAGCGTCGGTCAGCATATGTCCGGCGTCGGCCAGCAGCGCCAGTGAACCTGAAAGAAGGCCGCCGATCACTTCGGCCAGCATAAACAGTGCCGTGACGCCAAACGCCGCCGCCAGGCGGGTGCGATTAGCATTGTGGTCACCGTGAGAGTGAGAGTGTGCCATAGCGTTCCAGTTGGTTGAGTAGCCTGTTGGTTAATACTATCAGTAAATTGAGCGTGTCAGGATGGAGCTGCTGCTGTTTCGCGGCGTCAATCAGCTGCTGACACGCTCCGGCAGCATCTTCAATGCCCAGCATCAGCCAGCTGCCTTTCAGGCGGTGAGCCGCTTTTTCAATCGCCGCCCAGTCGCGCTGCCCGCTGGCCTGCAGCAGCGCATCGCGATCCTGCGTAACGGCGCGCTGCAGCGTTTCACAGATGCGCGGCAGCCAGCTGGCGTCGTGCTGAGCCAGCTGCTGCAGCGTTGCCGGCAGCTGTGCCAGCGGATCGGACTGCGCCTGCGCCAGCAGCGCGGACAGCGCCTGCAGCGTAACGGGCTTCACCAGCTGCGCCTCATGCGCCTGCAGCGGCAGGCGCAAACGCTGCACATCGGCGGAACAGATCACGCGCAGGGCAGGGTGAGGTCGTTGTCGCTGGCGGCGACGCAGAATGCGCAGCAGCATCAGGCCATCGGGATGCGGCATCATCTGATCGATAAACAGCACATCAAACGGCTGCCTGGCATCGGCGAGCAGCAGGGCGCGTCCCGCATCAAAGGTCTCAGCCTGAATGCCAAAAGCAGCCAGCTGCTGCTGCAATACCAGCAGATTAGCGGGATGATCGTCAACAATCGCCACCCGCAGCTGCGGATAGCGCGGCCAGGCCGGATCGTCGCCGGCATCCGCAATGTCACAGGGCGTCAGCGGCAGCGTTACGCTGACGCGTGTGCCCTGGCCCGGCGCAGAGCTCAGCTGCAGCGTACCGCCCATTCGCTGTACGATTTCCCGGCAGATAAAGAGCCCCAGCCCGCTGCCCTGCACCGCATGACGCCGGCCAGACGGCGCCTGATACCACGGCTCGAACAGGTGAGCCTGTTCGCTGAGCGGAATGCCGCTGCCGCTGTCCGTCACAACAAGCCTAATCTGCTCCTCCGCCGCCAGCGTAAGGCTTATTTCGCCTTCACGGGTAAACTTCAGTGCATTAGCCACCAGGTTATTGATGACCTGCTGCAGGCGATCGCTATCCAGCAGCACGCTGGCGGGCAGCGGCGTCAGGGCCGTTACGCGCAGCTGCGAGCCGCCGGGGCGCATCAGCGGATGGTAAAGCTGCCGCTGCTGCTGCAGCCAGCGGGAGAGATTCAGCGGGTGCGGATTCAGGCGGAAACTCTGATTCTCAATCCGCGCATGATCCTGCAAATCGTTCAGCAGCGCCATCAACGAGCGGGCGCTGCTGTGCATCAGCGCTACCCGTGAGGGCACATGCTGCTGCTGCTCCAGCTCCAGCAGGCCAAGGATCGCCTGCATCGGCGTACGCAGTTCATGACTGACGGTCGCGAGAAACTGGCTTTTAGCCGCACTGGCGCGCTCCGCTTCTGCGCGCTGTCGCCGTTCACGCCGCTGCTGCAGCATGTGACGCAGCTGCAACAGCAGCAGCCCTGCAATCATCAGCGCCGCTGCAAACAGCAGCAGTTTTGGTATGCTGCGCATCATCATCGTGCTACCGGGCTGCGGCGGCTGCGCCCAGCTTGCCCGCATCTGGTTCAGCGTTTCTGGCGGTATCTGCTGCAGCGCACGATCGAGCAGGGCGCGCAGCTGCGGCTGCTGCGGAGCCACCCGCGGCGCCATCGGCCAGGCGATATCGCTGGCGGCAAACGCCAGACGCAGCGCGGTGTCATCGCGGCTGGCCAGCCGCCAGCGCGCTGAGATCACATTATCCACCAGCGCATCAATCTGTCCGCTGCTGAGCGCCTGCCAGAGCCGGGTGCGGTCGTCAAACCACTGTGGCGTAATGCCCGGCAGCAGCAGCTGCCGGGCCAGATCGCCGCGCAGTACGCCAAGACGTTTGCCCTGCAGCGAGGACCAGTCGGCAGGCGCAAGCGGCATCCGGCTGTAAACGCCCCAGATAGCACGCCATACCGGAAGCGTGGTGGAGGCCGCATCGGGCGTATCCAGAGGCTCCAGCAGCGTAAGCATCACCGCCTGCTGTGCCAGCAGCGCCTGCGCCTGCTGCGGGTTAGCGACCCAGCGCGGCGTGAAGCGGATGCCGGTGCTCTGACTCAGCGCATTAAGCAGGTCGATACCAAAGCCGCGCGCGTTACCGCTGGCGTCCCGGTAGCTCCAGGGGGCATTGTCTGGCGCGGCGGCGTAGGTGACAACGGGATGCGCCGCCAGCCACTGCTGCTCAGCCGGGCTGAGCATCAGCGTCTGCGTATCCTGATAGCGCGGCAGCGGCGGGCTCCAGCGCTGAGCAACCTGACGACTGAACTCTGCCGGCAGCAGGCGAAGCTGCGCATCGATCCATGTCGTCAGCGCCGGATCGCGGGCGATCGTACGCAGCGTCAGTACCGCATCCGGATCGGCGGTGATCTGGTAGATCTCTCCCTGCTGCAGCTGGCTGAGCAGAAAGCCGGCGCTGGCTTCATCGGCGACCAGATAATCACTCTGCTGATTGAGCAGGGCGTAGAGCGCCTGTAAATTGCCGGGCAGCGGATGCCAGCGGTGGCGCGCTGCCAGCTCCGGCGGCAGCTGCGTCAGCGTGCTGCCGGCAATCGTCAGCTGAGCGTTATCGCTGTTAAACATTACCGCGCGCTGATTTGCACGGTTGCGGTAAATACGGAGCGGCGTGCTGAACCAGCTGGCGCTGAGCGAGGCGCCGGCAGGCAGCGGTGCGCTTTCAGTCGTCAGAACCAGATCCACCTCACCGCGCTTCAGCGCCTGCAGCTGCGCGCGCCGGTCAGGGTAGCCCTGCAGCTGAAACCGTACGCCGCTCTGCTGGCTGAGGGCGCTGAGATAGTCAGCATCAATGCCCCACAGGCGATCGCCAATGCGCATCGACCAGGGCGCGCTATTCTGCACCGGCACCGCCACGCGCAGCTGCGTGGCGGGCGGCGGCGCAGCGTGAGGCACCGGCATAACCGCAGGCAGCATGACGCTGCTGGCGGGCAGCAGCTCAGCGCGTGCGCTGGCCACCAGCAGCAAACAGAGCAGCCAGAGCCGCCTCACTGCTGCGCTTTCCACAGTTCAGCCAGCTCAACCACCGAGGTCACGCCGGTTTTGGCCATGATATTTTTTTTATGTGTGCTGACGGTTTTGTTGCTGATATGCAGCTGTTCACCAATCTGCAGATTAGAGAGGCCGCGCACCAGCAGCGCTACAATCTGCTGCTCTTTTTCCGTCAGCGGCAGGTCCAGGCGCTCCGGCAGCGGCGGAAAGGCCTGCTGTCCCCCCAGCACCGCAAGGATGGCGCTGAGCAGCTGAGCCATGCTCTGGCTTTTTACCACATAGCCTGCCGCCCCCAGCGAAGCGGCGCTCAGTAAGGTGTGGCGGCTCTGCTGCGCAGAGTAGATCAGCACCGGGCGCTGTGCATCGCGGGCGCGCAGGCGGCGCAGCAGCTCCAGACCATCACAATCCGGCAGGCCGATATCAAGGATAATGATGTCAATATTATGCTGCTGCAGGCAGGCGCGTGCCTGAGATTCATCAGCGGCGGCATAGAGCTGCAAAGGGATAGGGGCGTGCTGGCAGGCAGCCTGAAGTGCGACTTCAACCAGCGGGTGATCGTCAATAAGCAGTAGGGTAGCCATGTCACCGTTCCTGTGAATTTCATGGCGGTTAGCATAGCGGAAAAGCGGGGCCGGAAAAAATAAAGGGCGAGCCTGCGCCCGCCCTAATTACCGCAGAGGCATCTCTTACTGAGTTGTGCCGTCGGTTTTGGTATTCACGTTGTCGCTACCCGTCTGGGTTTCGACTTTTTTGTTCATGTCCGGGCAGCGGCCATCTTTACACATGGTGTTTTTGTGCACCTCTTTGGCAGACATGTCGCCTGATTCGGTGCCTGACATTGCTGCGCCGTTGGTATTGGTGTTGCCGGTGTTGATATCACTGTTATCAACATTGTGCGGTGGCAGATTCTGTTTTGCGCCGCCCGCTGCCGCACCCGCTTCAGCTGATGCGTTGGCCTGTCCATTGTTGCTTGCAGCCATCGCTGCACCGCTACCCAGAGTCATTGCTGCCGTCAGAAAAACAATTGCAAACTTATTCATCATTATGCTCCTGTAATAAATGGATAGTTGCCGTTTGACACCCACGGGTGCTNAAAAAAGCGGGCCGTAACGAAATTAAATTTCGTCAGGAGTGTTCGGCGTAAAAATATATAGTGTAAGCGACTCGTTCCTCAGTGCTTACGTTTAAAAAGCTTAGTCTATGGCTCTATAAATGCAAATGAGACAAAAGCATTTTCATCACGCTCTTAATTTACTCATGCCGCCTGAAGGGATAGATTGAAAGGGTTACGCCCGGCGCACGCAGGGCAAAAATCTGAATGGAATAAGTATGGATTACCAGAACGACGATTTACGCATTAAAGAAATCAAAGAGTTACTTCCCCCGGTTGCGCTGCTGGAAAAATATCCGGCAACGGAGCGCGCGGCGGCGACCGTATCGCAGGCGCGTCAGGCCATTCACCGGATTTTGCATGGCGAAGACGATCGTCTGCTGGTGGTGATCGGTCCCTGCTCAATTCATGACACGGCAGCGGCGAAAGAGTACGCTGCACGCCTGCTGACGCTGCGCGATGAGCTGAGCGGCGAGCTGGAAGTGGTGATGCGCGTCTATTTTGAAAAGCCGCGCACTACGGTGGGCTGGAAAGGGCTGATCAACGATCCCCATATGGATGGCAGCTTTCAGATTAATGAAGGATTGCGTCTGGCCCGTAAGCTGCTGGTGGACATCAATGACACCGGTCTGCCGGCCGCCGGCGAGTTTCTGGATATGATCACGCCGCAATATATGGCCGATCTGATGAGCTGGGGCGCCATCGGTGCACGCACCACCGAATCACAGGTGCATCGCGAACTCTCTTCCGGTCTCTCCTGTCCGGTAGGATTCAAAAATGGCACCGACGGCACGATCAAAGTCGCGATTGACGCCATCGGCGCGGCCAGCGCGCCGCACTGCTTCCTGTCAGTAACCAAATATGGGCACTCGGCCATCGTTGAGACGCGCGGCAACGAAGATTGCCATATCATCCTGCGCGGCGGCAGAGAGCCAAACTACAGCGCTGAGCACGTTGCAGCAGTGAAGAGCGGGCTGGAAAAAGCGGGCCTGCGTCCGCAGGTGATGATCGATTTCAGTCATGCCAATAGCAGCAAGCAGTTCCAGCGGCAGATGGTTGTGGCGGAAGATGTGGCACAGCAGATTGCCGGCGGCGAGCAGGCGATTACCGGCGTGATGATTGAGAGCCATCTGGTAGAAGGCAATCAGAGTCTGGAGAGCGGGAAACCGCTGGTGTACGGCCAGAGCGTAACCGATGCCTGCATTGGCTGGGAAGATACGGAAACGGCGCTGCGTCAGCTGGCGCAGGCGATCCGTACCCGTCGCGGCTGAGCGTGACGCATAAAAAAGGCCAGACGAACGTCTGGCCTTCAGATTTACTGCGAAACGTTACTTCGCTTTACCCTGGTTTGCCACAGCCGCGGCTTTCGCTGCGATCTCATCGGCATCACCCAGATAGTAGTGTTTGATTGGCTTGAAGTTTTCATCGAACTCATACACCAGCGGCACGCCGGTCGGGATGTTCAGTTCGAGGATCTCATCTTCGCTCATGTTATCAAGGTATTTTACCAGCGCGCGCAGCGAGTTACCGTGTGCGGCAATGATAACTTTCTCACCGCTTTTAATGCGCGGCAGAATGGTTTCGTTCCAGTAAGGGATAACGCGGTCGATGGTCAGCGCCAGGCTCTCGGTGGTAGGCAGCTGCGCGTCGGTCAGTGATTTGTAACGCGCATCGTGGCCAGGGAAACGCTCATCGCTGCGATCCAGCTCTGGCGGAGTAATGGCAAAACCACGACGCCACTGCTTAACCTGGTCATCACCATATTTAGCCGCGGTTTCTGCTTTATCCAGACCCTGCAGCGCACCGTAGTGGCGCTCATTCAGACGCCAGGTTTTTTCTACCGGCAGCCAGGCCTGATCCAGTTCATCCAGCACGTTCCACAGGGTGTGGATGGCACGTTTCAGCACGGAGGTGTAGGCGAAATCGAACACGAAGCCCTCTTTCTTTAGCAGCTGACCCGCCGCTTTTGCTTCGGTACGACCTTTGTCAGAGAGATCCACATCATACCATCCGGTGAAGCGGTTTTCCTGATTCCACTGGCTTTCGCCGTGGCGGACCAGAACCAGCTTAGTTACGGCCATAGCTTTACTCCTTAATGCTTAAGTAGATTAGTAATGAACCCGGCTGCGGCCGCCTGAGGCGGCGGCACACTGATAGCGCCATACCATAGCGGAAAACGGCGCACGGCGTAAGTCTGTCGCATGCGCAGTGCGCGTTTTTCAGCCGGCATCTCAATGTGCCGTAAAGCGATACCGCGTCTCTGAGCGCCAGATGTCACCGGGTTGCAGCCAGCAATCGGGCTGCGGCCACTCGCTATGGTTAGGCGAATCGGGTAAAAATTCACTCTCCAGCGCGATGCCCTGGAATGCAGTATAGCTCTCCTGCTCGCGGGCGCGCGTTCCCGCCAGGTAGTTGCCGGTGTAGAACTGCAGCGCCGGTGCGGTGGTAAATACGCTGAGCTGCAGCGCGCCGTCAGCGGACCATAGCCCGGCGGCACACTGCGTAATGTCGCCTGCCGCGTTCAGTAAAAACGCATGGTCGTAGCCTTTGACCGCCTGCTGATCGGCATCAGCCAGAAACTCGTCCGCCACGCGTTTAGGCTGGCGGAAGTCGAAGCTGGTCGCCGCAACGGCTTTCAGCGGCGCAGCAGGAATGCCCGCGCTGTCTACCGGCAGGTAACGATCTGCCTGCAGTTGTAACCGATGCTGGCGGGCGTCGCCATGATGCGCATCAAGGTTAAAGTAGGCGTGGTTAGTCAGATTAACCGGGCAGGGGCGATCGGTCTCCGCCTGATAGCGGATCGCCAGCATATTATCCTCCGTCAGTTCATAGGTCACCGAGGCGATAAGATTACCCGGATAGCCCTGATCGCCATCCGACGAGTCGAGCCGGTAGTGCACGCTGCTGTCGCTCTGGCTGACAATCTGCCAGCGGCGTTTGTCAAACCCTTCCGGACCGCCGTGCAGCTGATGCGGCCCCTGATTGGCAGCCAGCTTCAGATTAAGCGTCTTTAGCTCAGCCTGCGCGATGCGGTTGGCGTAGCGGCCAATCGTGGCGCCGAGATAGGCGTCCTGATGCAGATAATCTGACGGCGTGGCGCAGCCCAGCAGCGCTTCACGCACGCTGCCATCCCGCATCGGCACGCGCGCCGAAAGCCAGGTGGCACCCCAGTCCATAAAAGTGGCCACCATGCCGTGACGGTTGCGCAGAACCGTGATGCGCCACGGCTGGCCGTCTGGCGCATGGGAGTTGACGTCGCTTACCATTGACCCGCTCCCTCTGAGGCTTTGCAGACGTAGAAGGTCTCTTTGATACCGGTCTGCGCTTCATATTTTTCCGCCACGGCCGCTCTGACCTGCTCCACCCGCTCTGCCGGCATCAGCGCCACGATGCAGCCGCCAAAGCCGCCGCCGGTCATGCGCACGCCGCCGTGCGGACCCACTTCCTGTTTAACAATCGCCACCAGCTGATCGATTGCCGGCACGGTGATCTCAAAATCGTCGCGCATAGAGGCGTGGGAAGCGGCCATCAGCTCGCCCATGCGTTCAAGATCGCCCTGACTCAGCGCGTCGGCCGCCTCCAGCGTCCGGGCGTTTTCGGTAATAACATGGCGCACGCGCTTCGCCACCAGCTTATCCAGCTCATGCTCGCGTGCTTCAAACTCCTCCAGCGTGACGTCGCGCAGCGCCGGTTTGTTAAAGAAGCGCGCGCCGGTCTCACACTGCTCGCGGCGGGTATTATATTCACTGCCTACCAGCGAGCGGCGGAAATTGCTGTTGATAATAACCACGGCGACGTTGTCCGGCATCGGCACCGCACGGGTCGCCAGAGTGCGGCAGTCGAGCAGCATGGCGTGATCCTGTTTGCCGAGCGCTGAAATCAGCTGATCCATAATGCCGCAGTTACAGCCAACAAACTGGTTCTCCGCCTCCTGGCCGTTGACCGCAATCGCCGCGCCATCGAGATCCAGCTGCCAGAGTTCACGGAATACCGTGCCGACGGCCACTTCCAGCGACGCAGAAGAGCTGAGGCCGGCCCCCTGCGGCACGTTGCCGCTGATCACCATATCCACGCCGCCGATGCCGGCGTCACGCTGCTGCAGATGCTTCACCACACCGCGCACATAGTTGGCCCACATCGGCTCTTTTACCGGTTCGATCGGCGCATCCAGCGAGAAGCTGTCCTGCTGGTTGTCATAATCCATGGCGATCACCCGTACCTGACGATCGTCGCGGCGGGCGCAGGCGATCACCGTCTGATAATCGATAGCGCACGGCAGCACAAAGCCGTCATTGTAATCGGTGTGTTCACCAATCAGATTGACGCGGCCCGGCGCCTGAATGGTATGGGTGGCAGCATAACCAAAGGTGTCAGCGAACAGCTGGCGGGTTGTCGATTTCAAAGACATTTATTGCGCCTCACGAAAATGGATATCGCTGACAGAGCGCAGACGTTCTGCTGCCTGCTCCGCCGTTAAATCACGTTGGGTTTCAGCCAGCATTTCGTAGCCGACCATAAATTTACGCACCGTTGCCGAGCGCAGCAGCGGTGGATAGAAGTGCGCATGCAGCTGCCAGTGATCGCCAGCCTCTTCGGTAAACGGCGCGCCGTGCCAGCCCATCGAGTACGGGAATGAGCACTGGAACAGATTGTCATAGCGGCTGGTCAGCAGCTTAAGCGCGCGCGCCAGGTCGCTGCTCTGCTCTGCGCTGAGTTCGGTCAGGCGTTTTACGTGCGTTTTTGGCAGCAGCAGGGTTTCAAACGGCCAGGCGGCCCACCACGGCACCACGGCGATCCAGTGCGCCGTCTCCACGACGGTACGGCTGCCGTCGTGCTGCTCGCGTGCCGCGTAATCCAGCAGCAGCGGCGTGCCTTTTTCGGCATAGTAACGGCGCTGGTTATCATCCTCTTTCTGCGCTTCATTAGGCAGAAAGCTGTTGGCCCAGATCTGACCGTGCGGATGCGGATTGGAGCAGCCCATGGCCGCGCCTTTGTTCTCAAACACCTGCACCCACGGATAGTGCTGCCCCAGCTCAGCGCTCTGCTGCTGCCAGGTCGCGACAATAGCTTCAAGGTTGCTCAGCGACAGCTCCGGCAGCGTTTTGCTGTGATCGGGCGAAAAGCAGATCACCCGGCTGGTGCCGCGGGCGCTTTCACAGCGCATCAGCAGGTCGTCGCTCTGCGGCGCATCCGGGGTCTCCTCCATCAGCGCAGCAAAGTCGTTAGTAAAGACATAGGTGTTGGTGTAATCAGGGTTTTTATCACCGGTGATGCGGGTATTGCCCGCGCACAGGAAGCAGTCGGGATCGTGCGCCGGCAGCGTCTCACGCGCTGGCGTCTCCTGCGCCCCCTGCCACGGGCGTTTCGCCCGGTGCGGTGACACCAGGACCCACTGATCGGTTAACGGGTTATAGCGGCGATGCGGATGATCCACCGGATTAAATTTTTGCATAACTTGTCCTGGTAACGGCAAACAGTAAACGTTTTCTGCGCTCAAACTAGCATATGCCCGCAGGCAAAAGCGTGATCAAGTCTGGATAAATGGTATCGTTTACACAAGTCGCTTATTCTTAATTTTGCGGTCTGTGAAACGGACGAATTCAAATTTAGCACAGATTAGTGGTAGCGATTACATTGACAGGTGCGGCACCGATCGCCTGCCTGACGGAGCAGGCGATCGGCAATGCAGAGTAAGCGGGACAGAAGGCGGTCAGGGCTGCGGCGTGCGCAGCGCCTCCTGCTGATAACAGTAACCCTGCGGGGTTTTGACAAAGCTGAGGCGATGGGTAATACAGCGCGGCGCATCTTCAGCGTGGTGCGAGACGAACAGCAGCTGGGTGCGGCCTTCACCAATCAGCACATCCGTAAAGCGGCGTACCAGCTGACGGTTAATCGGGTCCAGCCCCTGCAGCGGCTCATCCAGAATCAGCAGGGCGGGGTGTTTGACCAGCGCGCGCGCAATCAGCACCAGCCGCTGCTGACCCCAGGAGAGGCTGTGAAAAGGGGCATCTGCCAGCGCGTTATCCATGCCGAGCAGCGCCAGCCACTGACGCGCCAGCGCTTTCTGCCGCTCTGAAACGGCCTGGTAAAGGCCAATCGAGTCAAAAAAGCCGGAGAGCACCACGGTGCGCACGCTGCAGCTTACCCGGTAGTCAAGGTGCAGGCTGCTGCTGACGTAGCCGATATGCTGCTTAATATCCCAGATGGTTTCGCCGCTGCCGCGCCGGATGCCAAACAGCGTTAAGTCGTTGCTGTAGCCCTGCGGATGATCGCCGGTCACCAGGCTAAGCAGGGTGGATTTGCCGGCACCGTTTGGCCCGGTAATCTGCCAGTGTTCGCCGGCGTTAACCTGCCAGCTGAGGTTATCGATGATGGGGCAATCGTCATAGGCGACCCGGCCATGACGCAGTATCACGCGCGGGGTCTCAGCGGCCAGCGCCGGCAGCAGATCGGGGCGATCTGCCTCCGGCAGCGCCATGCCCTGCAGCCGCTCACTGTGCGCCAGCTGGGCCACCAGCGCTTCCGCCAGCAGCGTCCTGCGGTCACCGGCGTGGGTCAGGGTGCACTCTGCCAGCACGCCCGCCTGCTGAATGAAATCGGGGATATCCTCAAACCGGTTCAGCACCAGCACCAGCGTATAGCCCTGCGTATGCAGCTGCTGCAGCAGCGCGCTCAGGCTGGCGCGCGACGCGACGTCCAGCCCGTCAAACGGCTCATCCAGGATCAGCAGATCCGGCTCTGCCATCAGCGCCTGACAAAGCAGAGTTTTACGGGTTTCACCGGTCGAGAGATATTTAAAGCGGCGATGCAGCAGATCCTGGATACCAAACTGCTGCGCCAGTGCGCGGCAGCGAACCTCATCGCTGACGTCCGCCTGGACGATCTCTGCAGCGGTGCGGCCGGTATCTTCTTCCCCTTCGCTGAGCATATCGGTGTTATTGCGCTCCCACTCCTCACTCACCAGCTGCTGCAGCTGCTCAAATGAGAGGCGGATCGGCCGGCGAAAATCGCTGCTGAAGTGGCCTTTCCCCGCGTCAAGTTCACCTGCCAGCACCCGGGCCAGGGCAGATTTACCGCTGCCGTTAGCGCCAACAAAGGCCCAGCTTTCACCGCGCTGTATGGTCAGCGCGTCAATGCTGAGCGCACGATGGTGACTAAGATGAAATGTGCCTTGCGAAATTTGCAATAAAGACATGATGTATTCCGTTTTATGCAGCGTTATTACTGTTGTAACGGCCGCTGCAGCGGAAGTCAATCAGGGCAGAAGCGTCAGATTAGCGTGGCAATAATCGCCTGTTCAGCGCTGAAGCAGGCGGTGACAGCGTCGCCTGGCCGCAGCGGCTGCTGCGCCAGCTGCGCCGCGCTCAGAGTAGCGCACAGCGTTTCACCCCCGCTCAGCGTCAGCAGCACTTCGCTCATCTCTTCACCCTCTTCAATGGCGCTGACCCGGGCAGAGAGGGCGTTATCGTCGGGTTCACCTTCGTCACCGAGCCGGATCCACGGCGCTTTAATCAACACCAGCACCTCTTTTCCGGGTACCAGCTGTAGCCGCTGCGCGCTGCGCGCGGTCAGCGCCACGTTAACCGGGGTCACGCCATCGGCCAGTACCACCTCAATATGCTGCTGCACCGGCCGGTTATCACGGCTGCGCACGGTGGCAAACAGCTGATTACGCGCGCTGGTCTGCAGCGAGAAGCGCGCAATCGCAGCCAGCAGGCTGTCGAGCGGCAGGTTATCCTGCTGCAGGGCATCAAACGCTTTCTGCTGGATCTGCGCCAGCAGATCGAACAGCTGGATCAGCCGTGTGCCATAGCGCGTCAGACGGGCGCCGCCACCGCCTTTGCCGCCGGTAGCCCGCTCAACCAGCGTCTCATCCGCCAGCTGGTTCATCTCGTTGATGGCGTCCCAGGCGCTTTTATAACTGATGCCCGCCAGCCGGGCACCCTGACTGATTGATCCCGTCTCAGCAACCCGCCGCAGCAGTTCAATACGGCGCGGATCGGCAAACAGTTTCTGCTGAAGACGAATATGAAGTGAGAGATCGGCTTGCATGTCAGCTCCTTTAGTCGGAAGCGGGTAGTGTACGGCGTAAAGTAAAAGCACGAAAAGGGCAGTGCCTTTTTTTCCGCTGCCGCTACAATCACTTTTTTAAATTCTGCGTGAGGTTTCCATGCTGGAACTGATAAAAAGCCTGGCCGTCGCGGTCATCATGGTGCCGATTGTGATGGCGATTATGCTGGGTCTGATTTACGGCCTCGGAGAGGTGTTTAACATTATCTCCAAATTTGGCCGCCGCAATGACCGCCCGGCGAAAAGCTCACAGCACTGATTGACCCGCCCGCACGCTGCGGGCGTTTTTTTATCAATTTCCGCACGCTCCTGCCGATACCCACTCTGATGACATTTATCCGCATGCTGCGCATAGCAGCATCTGCCCAGGCGTTGTATCATTCCGTATACAACGAAACAGGGAGTCTGACATGCTGAACAAATCTTCTTACTGGCTGGCCGCGGCTACGCTGACCTTTTCGCTGGCGGGCCAGGCGGTGGCGGCTGATAAAATTACGGTGTTTGCTGCGGCATCACTGACCAATGCGCTGCAGGAGATCGCGACCCGGTATCAGCAGCAGAGCGGGACCGAAGTGGTCTCCTCTTTTGCCTCCTCCTCCACGCTGGCACGCCAGATTGAGCAGGGCGCGCCGGCCGATCTCTTTATCTCTGCCGATCAGCAGTGGATGGATGACGCGGCGGCAAAGCAGAGTATTGAAGCGGAGACGCGCGTAACGCTATTGGGTAACGATCTGGTGCTGATCGCGCCTGTAGCTGCCGGCACGACACCCGTAGCGATCTCTGCCGCCACCAACTGGAAAAATCTGCTGCAGGGGCAGCGCCTGGCGGTGGGCGATCCGGCACATGTGCCCGCCGGAATTTACGCCAAAGCAGCGCTGCAGAAGCTGGGCGCCTGGCAGCAGCTCGCGTCACAGCTTGCGCCAGCCAGCAACGTGCGCGCCGCGCTGGCGCTGGTTGAGCGTAACGAAACCCCCTATGGCATCGTATATGGATCTGACGCCGTCGCGAGTAAAGGGGTTGTTGTGGCCGGGCGTTTTCCCGCCGATTCTCATCCACCGGTGGAGTATCCGATGGCTATAGTCAAAGCGCATCAGAATGCAGCGGTCAGCGCGTTCTGGCACTATCTGCAGGGGCCTGAGGCCGCGGCTATTTTTAAACAGTATGGATTTACGCCGAAAAAATGATACTGAGCGATCCCGAATGGCAGGCTGTTGCACTCAGCCTGAAAGTTTCCTGCGTGGCGGTGCTGTGCAGCCTGCCGTTTGGCATTCTCATGGCGTGGATTCTGGCACGCTGCCGTTTTCCGGGTAAAACGCTGCTCGATAGCCTGGTGCATCTGCCGCTGGTGCTGCCGCCGGTGGTGGTGGGCTATCTGCTGCTGCTGGCGCTGGGACGTCGCGGCGCGATCGGTGCCTGGCTATGGGAGTGGTTTGGCTTTACCTTCGCCTTCAGCTGGCGCGGCGCAGCGCTGGCGGCGGCGGTGATGGCATTTCCGCTGATGGTACGCGCCATCCGGCTGGCGCTGGAGGCGGTGGATACCCGGCTGGAGCAGGCCGCGCGAACGCTGGGAGCGGGGCGCTGGCGGGTCTTTTTCACTATTACGCTGCCGCTGACGCTGCCGGGCATTATTGCCGGTACCGTGCTGGCGTTTGCCCGTTCACTGGGGGAGTTTGGCGCCACGATTACCTTTGTCTCCAGTATCCCCGGCGAAACCCGTACTATCCCTTCCGCGATGTTTTCCCTGATTGAAACGCCGGGTGCAGAAAGCACCGCCGCGCGGCTCTGTGCGGTGGCTATCGCCCTGGCGCTGCTGT
Source organism: Pantoea sp. M_9 (assembly GCF_008631385.1). Taxonomy (NCBI): domain Bacteria; kingdom Pseudomonadati; phylum Pseudomonadota; class Gammaproteobacteria; order Enterobacterales; family Erwiniaceae; genus Pantoea; species Pantoea sp. M_9. Next base: position 18,165 of record NZ_VWUF01000010.1, read on the forward strand.
CGCTGGTGGCGTCAGAATTACTGGCGCGCTGGGGCCGCAAACGCTGGGGGATCGCCTGATGCTGACGCTGCAGTTTTCACAGCGGCTGGGTGACCATCTGCTGGAGGTGGATACGACGCTGCCGGCGCACGGTATTACCGCCGTGTTTGGCGTCTCGGGCGCGGGTAAGACGTCGCTGATCAACGCTATCAGCGGTCTGACGCAGCCGCAGCAGGGCCGCATACAGATCAATGACCGGCTGCTGTTTGACAGCGCGCGCGGCATCAATCTGCCGCCGGAGCAGCGGCGTATCGGCTATGTGTTTCAGGACGCGCGACTCTTTCCGCACTATCGGGTGCGCGGCAATCTGCAGTACAGCATGGCCGCATCAATGAAGCCGCAGTTTGCGCAGCTGGTAACGCTGCTGGGGCTGGATGCGCTGCTGGATCGCTTTCCGGCCACGCTTTCAGGCGGTGAAAAACAGCGCGTGGCGATTGGCCGGGCGCTGCTGAGCGCGCCCGATCTGCTGCTGATGGATGAACCTCTGGCGTCACTGGATCTGCCGCGCAAGCGTGAGCTGCTGCCGTGGCTGCAGCAGCTGACAAAACAGATTGCCGTACCGGTGCTCTACGTCTCGCACAGCCTGGATGAGATTGTGCAGCTCGCGGACAACGTGCTGGTGCTGGATAACGGCAGCGTTAAAGCGGCAGGCCCGCTGGAGAAAGTCTGGAGCAGCAGCGCAATGCGTCCCTGGCTGCCGGTCAGCGAACGTACCAGCGTGCTGCGCGTGCAGGTGCTGGAGCAGCATCCTTACTATCCCATGACCGCACTGCTGCTGGGGGATCAGCATATCTGGGTGAGTCGCGTTAATCTGCCGGCAAAAAGCACGCTGCGTATTCGCATCGCGTCAGCCGATGTCTCACTGGCGCTGCAGCCGGCCCAGCATACCTCCGTACGTAACATTCTGCCTGCGCAGGTCATGGAGCTGCTGGATATTGACGATCAGGTTGAAGTCCGGGTCCGCATCGGCAGCAGCGAGCTCTGGGCACGCATCACGCCGTGGGCACGCGATGAGCTGGGCATTCGCGTCGATCAGTGGCTCTATGTCCAGCTCAAAAGCGTTTCAGTTATCGCCTGACGAACAGGGCTGCCGTCACAGCACTTCCCGGCGAATAATCTCAGCAATGCCCGGCTCAAGGTTAGTGCCGATCACCTCTGCCGCGCGCGCTTTGATGGCGTCCTCGGCGTTGCCCATCGCCACGCCCAGCCCCACCTGCTCCAGCATGCTAAGGTCGTTATAGTTGTCGCCAAACGCCAGCACCTCCTGCATGCTGAAGCCCTGGCTCTCCACCCACTGCGCCAGGCGTTTGCCTTTACTGTTACCCGCCTGGGCGATATCAACCTGATCGTGCCATGACCATTCGCACGCCAGGCCCAGCTCCGCTTCGGTACGTTCAGCAAACTGCTGTAATGCGCGGGTATCCGGATGTGACAGGGCAAACTTCCAGATCGCTTCAGCATCCTGCGCCGCCTGCGCCAGGCTGGGCACCTGCAGAAACAGCGGACGCTGCGCTTCCGGCAGCGATTGCGCCCAGTTCAGCGTGCGCGTGACGTGGCCGGTCGGCTCCTGATACAGCATGGCATCGTCGACGTACAGCAGACCGTGGATGTTCTCCTCGTCGAGCATCTCTATTACCCTTGCAGCCTGACTTTTCGCCAGCGGATCGGCGGCCAGCACTTTTTTTGCCTGATAATCATACAAATAGGTGCCGTTACAGCAGATTGCGGGTGTATCCAGCTGCAGCGCCTGATAAAAAGGGTGGATAGCGCAGTGATGGCGGCCAGTGACGATCAGCACTTTAACGCCCGCCTGCTGCGCGCGGGCCAGCGCCCCCAGCGATTCAGGCAGAATAGTTTTATTGGGTGTCAGCAGGGTGCCATCCAGATCGAGGGCGATTACGCGATAGCTCATTACGGGTTCCGTCTTTGAATAACCAGGCATCAAGTCTACACCTGCCAGCCGCGCTGAGACAAAAAAGCGGGCAAAAATCCCGCCAGCGTAGCCGGCTGAAACAGGCTACAGTTATCCCTTTCATCAGGCAGCGAATAAGGAAAAACGCATGAAACAAGTCGTGTATACCGCCAGTCCCGAGAGCCAGCAGATCCACGCCTGGCAGCTTCAGGAAGATGGCGCGCTGACGCTACTGCAGGTTACCGATGTGGCCGGTCAGGTGCAGCCAATGGTGGTGAGCCCGAAAAAAGATTTTCTTTATGTGGGCGTACGTCCCGATTTTCGCGTGCTCGCCTACCGTATCGCGGCAGACGGAACGCTGACGCTGGCGGGTGAAGCGCCGCTGCCAGGCAGCCCGACGCATATCTCCACCGATCGCGAAGGCCGGTTTCTCTTCTGCGGCTCCTATAACGACGCCTGCGTCAGCATCACTCCGCTGGATGAGAACGGACTGCCGCAGGCTCCGTCGCAGGTGATCAACGGCCTTGAGGGATGCCACTCCGCCAACATCGACCTGAATAACGAGACGCTGCTGGTGCCGGCGCTGAAGCAGGATCGCATCTGCCGTTTTCAGCTGCATCAGGATGGCACGCTGACGCCGTGCGCGCAGGCAGACGTCACGACCGCCGCAGGTGCAGGCCCGCGTCATATGGCGTTTCATCCCGGCGGCGCTTATGGCTATGTGGTCAATGAACTCAACAGCACGGTGGATGTCTGGTCACTGCAGGGCGAGATGAGGTGCGTACAGAGTCTGGATATGATGCCGGCTGATTTCAGCGGCACACGCTGGGCGGCAGATATTCATATCACACCGGATGGCCGTTCGCTCTACGCCTGCGATCGCACCAGCAGCACGATTACGGTATTTAGCATTAGTGAAGCGGGCGATGCGCTGACCATTGAGGGCTATCAGCCAACGGAAACGCAGCCGCGCGGTTTTAATATCGATAACCGTGGCGCTTACCTGGTCGCAGCGGGACAGAAATCGCATCATATTGAAGTTTACCGGATTGCGGAGCGTGGCCTGCTGCAGCCGCTGGCGCGTTACGCGGTCGGGCAGGGGCCGATGTGGGTAGCGATCCTCGCGCTGGCGTGATGATGTCATGCAAGGTCGCCCTCAGAGGCGACCTTTATCAGGACGCGCAGCGAGGCGCGCCCGATGCGATCAGGCGTATTTTACCGTAATCGAAGCGCTGGCAAGCGCATGGAAATGCACGTTAAAGCCGACCATTGCACCGCTGGCACCTTCATCAACCTCCAGCGTCTCCACGTCCAGCGCGTGCACGCTGAAAATGTAGCGGTGTGATTCTCCCTGCGGCGGCGCAGCACCGCCGTAGCCGGTCTGACCGAAGTCAGTACGGGTCTGGATAGCGCTTTCAGGCAGCTCTGCCACGCCGGAACCGGCACCCTGCGGCAACACGGTGACGTCAGCCGGAATATTGGCTACCACCCAGTGCCACCAGCCGGAACCGGTCGGCGCATCGGGATCGTAGCAGGTGACCACAAAGCTCTTAGTGCCTTCCGGCACCTCATCCCAGGCGAGATGGGGCGACAGGTTATCGCCCTGATAACCCATGCCGTTAAACACGTGGCGCTCTGGCATCTTATCGCCGTCGTTAAAATCCTGGCTAAACAGGCGCATAACTCCTCCTTTTTGCTAATCGCGGAAGGCCATCATGGTGCAAAACCGCAGCAGATGCCAGCGGCGTCAGGGCTGAAAATGGCCGGCGTGATCCAGCGCGTCCCGAATGGCGCGGGTGAGCTGGCTCAGCGCCTGAGCAGAAATCAGATAAGGTGGCATCAGATAGATGAGCCGGCCAAACGGACGGATCCAGACGCCGCGCTCAACAAAGAACTGCTGCAGCGCGGCCATATTCACCGGCTGATGCGTTTCGATAACGCCGATGGCACCCAGCACGCGCGCCTGCGCCACGGCGGGATGCGCCTGCAGCGGCAGCAGCTCCCGCTGCAACTGCTGCCCGATAGCCGCGACCTGCGTCTGCCACCCGCCTTCAGCCACCATGGCCAGACTTTCAGCCGCGACCGCGCAGGCAAGCGGGTTGCCCATAAAGGTCGGGCCATGCATAAAGCAGCCCGCCGCGCTGCGGCTGATGGTGTCAGCCACCTCACGCGTGGTCAGCGTGGCGGCGAGCGTCATCATCCCGCCGGTCAGCGCTTTGCCGAGGCATAAAATATCGGGCGTCACGCCGGCGTGTTCACAGGCAAACAGCTTGCCGCTGCGGCCGAAGCCGGTGGCGATCTCATCGGCGATCAGCAGCAGCCCGTAGCGATCGCACAGCGCCCGCACCTGCTGCAGATAGCGCGGATGGTAAAAGCGCATCCCGCCCGCACCCTGCACGATCGGTTCCAGGATCACCGCGGCAATGTCGCGATGGTGCTGTTCCGCCAGCCGGGCGAAGTCGTTGAAATCGGCATCATCCCATGTATCAGTGAAACCGCACTGCGGCGCAGCGGCAAACAGATGCTCCGGCAGATAGCCGCGCCACAGGCTGTGCATTGAGTTTTCCGGATCGCATACCGCCATCGCCGCAAACGTATCCCCGTGATAACCGCGCCTGAGGGTCAGGAATGTCTGGCGCTTTTCGCCGCGCCCCAGCCAGTACTGCAGCGCCATTTTCATCGCGACCTCTACCGCAATGGAGCCGGAGTCAGCCAGAAACACGCACTCCAGCGCTTCAGGCGTCATCGCCACCAGCTGACGGCACAGCGCGACCGCTGCCGGATGGGTAATGCCGCCAAACATCACGTGCGACATCTGCATCATCTGCTGCTGCAGCGCCTGGTTAAGGCGCGGATGGTTGTAGCCGTGGATCGCCGCCCACCACGAGGACATACCGTCAACCAGCTCGCGTCCATCCGCCAGCTGCAGCTGGCAGCCCTGCGCGGCGACCACAGGATAACAGGGCAGCGGATCGCGCATTGAGGTGTAGGGATGCCAGATATGCTGGCGGTCAAAATCGAGGTCGTCAGGCGTGAACATCTGTCTTGTAAACCATTTTGAAAAGATTTAGTTTACAAGTATAACCACGATAATCGTCGGGATGAACCCCTTTTTTGGAGTATGTAATGGCTAACCGCTGGACGCTGGCTCAGGCTCAGGCCCTGTTTGATAAACCTTTTCTGGAACTGATGTTTGAGGCGCAGCAGGTGCATCGCCAGCATTTTGACCCGCGCCAGGTGCAGGTCAGCACGCTGCTGTCGATAAAAACCGGCGCCTGCCCGGAAGATTGTAAATATTGCCCGCAGAGCGCGCGCTATAAAACCGGACTGGAGTCTGAACGGCTGATGGAAGTTGAGGCGGTGCTCGCCTCGGCGCGCAAAGCCAAAGCCGCTGGCTCCAGCCGTTTCTGCATGGGCGCCGCGTGGAAAAACCCGCACGAGCGCGATATGCCTTATCTGGAGCAGATGGTGCAGGGCGTGAAAGCGCTGGGCATGGAAACCTGCATGACGCTGGGAACGCTGGAGCAAACCCAGGCGCAGCGTCTGGCAGAGGCCGGGCTCGACTTCTACAACCATAACCTCGACACCTCACCGGAGTTCTACGGCAGCGTTATCACCACCCGGACTTATCAGGAGCGTCTCGATACGCTGGATAAAGTGCGCGATGCCGGTATCAAGGTCTGTTCCGGCGGCATTGTCGGCCTCGGTGAAACGGTCACCGATCGCGCCGGACTGCTGGTGCAGCTGGCAAACCTGCCGGTGCCGCCAGAGAGCGTGCCGATCAACATGCTGGTAAAAGTCAAAGGCACGCCGATGGCGGATAACGCTGACGTGGAGCCGTTTGATTTTATTCGCACTATCGCCGTAGCGCGCATCATGATGCCCTCTTCACACGTGCGTCTCTCAGCGGGGCGCGAGCAGATGAGCGAGCAGACGCAGGCGATGTGTTTTATGGCGGGCGCTAACTCTATTTTCTATGGCTGCAAACTGCTGACCACGCCCAATCCGGAGGAGGATAAAGATCTGATCCTGTTCCGCAAGCTGGGCCTGAATCCGGAACATACCACAACCGCGAGCGGGGATAACGCGCAGCAGCATCAGCTGCAGGCGCAGCTGGCTGAGGCCGATACGCCGCAGTTTTACAACGCGGCGGTGTAAATGTGGGCTGAACGTATCACTGAAGCGCTGCAGGCGCGCCGGAGCGCAGATGGCTGGCGCTACCGGCGCTGTATTGAGCAGAACAGCGTGCGGGAAATCACGCTGGACGGTCAGCGCTATCGCCACTTCTCCGGTAACGACTATCTCGGGCTGAGCCGGCATCCGGCGGTGATTGCGGCCTGGCAGCAGGGTGCGGCGCAGGCGGGAGCCGGGGCAGGGGCGTCCGCGCATGTGACCGGCTATAGCCGTTATCACGCAGAGCTGGAGCAGCAGCTGGCAGGCTGGCTCGGCTATTCACGCGCGCTGCTGTTTATCTCCGGCTTTGCCGCTAATCAGGCGATTGTGCATCTGCTGGCGCAAAAGCAGGACCGCATCGTGGCGGATAAACTGGCGCACGCGTCGCTGCTGGATGCCGCCAGTCACAGCCCGGCCACGCTGCGGCGTTTTGCACATAATCAGCCGGCAAGTCTGCAAAAGCTGCTGGCGCAGCCGGGGGCGGGCGCCACGCTGGTAGTCACCGAAGGCGTTTTCAGCATGGATGGCGACAGTGCACCGCTGGCAGAGATCGCTGCGGCGACCCGGGCTGCGGGCGGCTGGCTGCTGGTCGATGACGCGCACGGCATTGGCGTGAGCGGTGAACAGGGGCGCGGCAGCTGCTGGCAGCAGCAGGTGAAACCCGAGCTGCTGGTGGTAACGTTTGGCAAAGGCTTTGGCGTCAGCGGCGCGGCGCTGCTGTGCGATGATGCGACCGCCGATTACGCTGAACAGTTCTCGCGCCACCTTATTTACTCTACCGCCATGCCGCCGGCGCAGTGCTGTGCGCTGCTGGCGGCGCTGCAGCAGGTGCAGCAGGGCGATGCGCTGCGGGCACGACTGCGGGCCAATATCAGCCGCTTTCGCGCCGGTGCGGCGCAGCTGCCGTGGGTGCTGCCCGCCTCCGAGAGTGCCATTCAGCCGCTGATCGTGGGTGAAAACGCGGCCGCGCTGGCGCTCTCGCAGCGGCTGGCGCAGGCGGGGTGCTGGGTCAGCGCCATCCGCCCGCCCACCGTGCCGCCCGGTACGTCCCGGCTGCGCATTACCCTCACGGCGGCGCATGAGCCGGAAGATATCGACGCGCTGCTGGAGGCGCTGTATGACGCTGCAGGTTAATAAGCAGGCGGTGGCGCAGGCGTTTGGCCGCGCCGCGCCGCACTATGAGCAGCACGCCGCGCTGCAGCGCCTGAGCGGCGATGCGCTGCTGGCCTGTGCGCCAGCCGGATTCGGTCCGCACCTGCTCGATGCCGGCTGCGGCACCGGCTGGTACAGCCGGTACTGGCGCGATCGCGACCGCCGGGTAACTGCACTCGATCTCTCCTTGCCGATGCTGGCCGCCGCGCGCGCGCAGCGATCGGCGCACCATTATCTGCAGGGCGATATCGACCGGCTGCCGCTGGCGGACGGCAGCATGGATGGCGTCTGGAGCAACCTGGCGGTGCAGTGGAGCAGCGATCTGAGCGTGGCTCTGCAGCAGTTTTATCGCGTGCTGCGGCCCGGCGGCACCGCGCTTTTTTCCACGCTGCTGGCGGGATCGCTGCCGGAGGTGGATCGCGCATGGGCAGCGATAGATTCCCGTCGTCACGCCAACCGCTTTCTTCAGGCCGGTGAGATTATCGCTGCCGCGCGTGGGCAGTTGCTGCGCAGCACACAGCAGATTATTACGCTGCACTTTCCGGATGCGCTGAGTGCGATGCGCTCGCTGAAGGGAATTGGCGCGACCCACCTGCACGGCGGACGCAGCAACAGCGTACTGACGCGTCAGCAGCTGGCGCAGCTTGAGCGGCACTGGCCGCAGGATGAACAGGGCTATCGCCTCACTTATCACCTGATGTATGGAGTTTTGCAAAAATGAAACGCTGGTTTATCACCGGAACCGACACCGAAGTGGGAAAAACAGTCGCCAGCGGCGCGCTGCTGCAGGCGGCCAGCGCGGCCGGGCTGCGTACGGCAGGGTATAAACCGGTAGCGTCGGGCTGTGAAATGACGGCGGAGGGCGTGCGCAACAGCGATGCGCTGGCGCTGCAGCGCTACAGCAGCGTGCCGCTGCGCTATGAACAGGTTAACCCGCTGGCATTTATGGAGCCGACCTCACCGCATATCGTGAGCGCGGAAGAGGGCAGGCCGATCGACTTTGCACAGCTCTCAGCGGGTCTGCGCAGCGTCGAAACGCAGGCTGAATGGCTGCTGGTTGAAGGCGCGGGCGGCTGGTTTACGCCGCTTTCTGAGACGCAGACCTATGCGGACTGGGTCATCGCAGAGCAGCTGCCGGTGATACTGGTGGTGGGCGTAAAGCTGGGCTGTATTAATCACGCCATGCTGACCGCCGCGGCGATCAGGGCAGCCGGCTTACCGCTGGCAGGCTGGATCGCGAACGATATTCAGCCGCCGGGCAAGCGGCATCGTGAATATATTGCGTCGCTGCGCCAGCGCATCGACGCGCCATTTCTGGGTGAAATCCCCTGGCTGGCGTCGGAAGCGGAGCAGGCGACCTGCGGACGTTACCTGACGCTGCCCTGAGCGGCAAGAGTTCCTTAAGAGATCAGGCCGGCGTCAGCCATTTGTTTACGGTAAGATCGTCCAGCTGCGCAACGCGGCCCTGCGCCACATTACGTCCGCGGTACAGCAGCAGAAAGTAGTCGGCGACGCGGCGTATAAACGAGACGTGCTGCTCCAGCAGCAGGATGGTCAGACCATACTCCCGGTTGAGCCGCCGGATGAGGTTGCCCGTCTCCTCCTCCAGCCAGGGCGACATCGTACCGGAAGGCTCATCGAGGATCAGCAGACGCGGTTTCAGCACCAGCGCGCGCGCCAGTGCCAGCTGCTGCTGCAGATTAACCGGCAGCTCACCGCTGCGCTGATGGCGCAGTGAATAGAGCGCGGGAAACAGCTCAAACACCATCTCCGGAATGGCGTGGTTGCGCTCATCTTCAGCCGCCAGCAGGGCGATCAGCAGATTGTCCTCAACGCTCATCTGCGTAAAGATATGGCGCTTTTGCGGCACATATCCGATGCCCATCCGCGCCCGCTGCACGGCGGGCTGCAGCAGCAGGTTCTCCGGCGGATAGCCCGCCTCCTGCCAGCAGATGGAGCCGCTGTTAACCGGCAGATGGCCCATAATGCAGTTTACCAGCGTGGTTTTCCCCATTCCCGGACTGCCCAGCACGCCGGTGCAGGATCCCGGAGGCAGATCAAGATCGACATCCCACAGAATCTGATTCTGGCCATAAAACTGATTCACCGAACGTAAACTCAGCATCTGATCTTCTCCTTACAGATAGTTAGCCTGAATGCACCCGCTCTGTGTCGTCTGGCATGCAGTGACAGATTAAGTAACGCGGTGGTATCAGACATCAGGGCGTCCCTGTTAAACCTGAATGTTCTGCCGCGGGTAAAAAGATGCAAGCAACGGGCCAGATCGATAATCGCGCGCTTCTGGCGTTGATAAATCTCCGTCACCGCGCCCTAAACATCAGGAAATCTTAACTGTGAAAAGGGGTAATTAAGCTGCTGCACTTTGACGGTGCTGATTACTAAGCTTTTCTGGTGCATCTGTTCATTAATAAGGCAGCGGGTCAGTGCAGGAAAACAGCGCAGCCCAGGCGTGGCGGCGCTGTGTAATCAAAAAAGAATAGTTAATTGCGCCACTCGTGCTGGAAAAATAATCATAAAAAATTTTTTTTTGTTGGCGCAGAAGAGGCCGGGATTTTTTATACACAGCCTGCGGGCTCGGGGCTGGCTTCACTTATCCACTATTCCTGTGGATAACCTTGTGCATTAGCGACTGAAAACCGGGCGCAAGCGAGGAAATACGCGGCCTGGATACATTATGCTGCGAAACTGGGCTTTTGGTCTATTTTAATTAAATTCAGTATGTTATCTAAAAGCAAGCCTGTAAAATTCCGGCTGAAGTTTACCGCTGCATTTTAATGACGTTCTCTTGACAATTGTTAAAAGCCCGGCTCGCCTGGGGATAACCTGGCGCGACATATTTTAGCCAGCTGCCGCTTTAATGCCTCTGAAGCGGCGCCGCGGGCAGCAGGACCATCGTGGCGTTTATCTGTAAATATATCCAGTGTTTTTTTCTGGCAAAATCGCCATAGCAGAGTAGAATTATCAGCCTGCCAGCCCTTTTCTTCAGCAGGAATTCTGAAATCATGAGCAAAGTCTTTAAACTCAACTCCGCCTTTAAGCCTTCAGGCGATCAGCCTGAAGCGATCCGTCGTCTGGAGGAGGGGCTGGAAGATGGCCTTGCGCATCAGACCCTGCTTGGCGTAACGGGATCGGGCAAAACTTTTACCGTTGCCAATGTGATTGCCGATCTCAACCGGCCGACGATGGTGCTGGCGCCTAACAAAACGCTGGCGGCGCAGCTCTATGGGGAGATGAAAGAGTTTTTTCCGGATAACGCGGTAGAATTTTTCGTCTCTTACTATGACTACTATCAGCCTGAAGCCTATGTGCCGAGTTCTGACACCTTTATCGAAAAAGATGCGGCGGTGAACGAGCACATTGAGCAGATGCGCCTCTCTGCCACCAAAGCGATGCTGGAACGACGCGATGTCATTGTGGTGGCGTCGGTCTCAGCAATTTATGGTCTGGGCGATCCCGATCTCTATCTGAAAATGATGCTGCATCTGACGCGCGGTATGATTATCGATCAGCGCAGTATTCTGCGGCGTCTGGCTGAGCTGCAGTATGCGCGTAACGATCAGGCGTTTCAGCGCGGTACGTTCCGCGTGCGCGGAGAAGTGATCGATATCTTTCCGGCGGAGTCCGACGATATGGCTCTGCGGGTAGAGCTGTTTGATGAAGAGGTCGAGCGGCTCTCACTGTTTGATCCGCTTACCGGGCAAATTGAGTCAGTGATCCCACGCTTTACCATCTATCCTAAAACGCACTACGTTACGCCACGCGAGCGCATCCTGCAGGCGATGGAAGAGATCAAAGATGAGCTGGCCCTGCGCCGTAAGGTGCTGCTGGAAAACAACAAGCTGCTGGAAGAGCAGCGCATTACGCAGCGCACCCAGTTCGACCTGGAGATGATGAACGAGCTGGGTTACTGCTCGGGGATTGAGAACTACTCCCGCTATCTCTCGGGGCGCGGGCCGGGTGAAGCGCCGCCGACCCTGTTTGACTATCTGCCAGCCGATGGTCTGCTGGTGGTGGATGAGTCGCACGTCACTATTCCGCAGATTGGCGGCATGTATCGCGGCGACCGCGCGCGTAAAGAGACGCTGGTGGAGTACGGTTTCCGCCTGCCATCCGCGCTGGACAACCGCCCGCTTCGTTTTGAAGAGTTTGAGGCGCTGGCCCCGCAAACCATTTATGTCTCCGCCACGCCGGGTAAATATGAGCTGGAAAAATCGGGCACGGAAGTGATCGATCAGGTAGTGCGTCCGACAGGTCTGCTCGATCCTATTCTTGAGGTGCGCCCGGTCGGCACACAGGTGGATGATTTGCTCTCTGAAATCCGCAAACGCGTGGAGATCAACGAACGCGTGCTGGTGACGACGCTGACCAAGCGTATGGCTGAAGACCTGACTGAATATCTTGAAGAGCACGGTGAGAAGGTGCGCTATCTGCACTCTGATATCGATACCGTTGAGCGCATGGAGATTATTCGCGACCTGCGCCTGGGCGAGTTTGACGTGCTGGTAGGGATTAACCTGCTGCGTGAGGGACTCGATATGCCGGAGGTTTCTCTGGTGGCGATTCTCGACGCCGATAAAGAGGGCTTCCTGCGTTCGGAACGCTCTCTGATCCAGACGATTGGTCGTGCAGCGCGTAACGTGAACGGCAAAGCGATTCTTTATGCTGATAAAATTACGCCCTCTATGGCACGCGCAATTGAAGAGACAGAGCGACGTCGCGAGAAGCAGGAGCGTTACAACACCGAGCACGGCATTGTGCCGCAGGGACTGAATAAAAAGATCACGGATATTCTTGAGCTGGGCAAAAACGTGGTGAAAACGCGCGGCAAGGGCAAAACCGCCACGCGCACGGCGGCAGAGAATGACGCTGATTACCTGGCGCTTACGCCGCAGGCGATGCAGAAGAAAATCCACGAACTGGAAGCGCAGATGCAGCAGCATGCGCAAAACCTGGAGTTTGAAGAAGCCGCCAGCCTGCGCGACCGGCTGCACGAGTTGCGCGAACTGTTTATCGCCGCCTCATAACCATCAATCGGTGCCGCATTCCGCACGGAACGTATTCCGTAGGGGCCGCATTTATGCGGCCCTGGCGCATCCATTCACCACCGGACTCATACGTAACCAGGGCGCCATTAATGGCGCCCCTACGCGAATTCCGCAAATTTATACGCAACCAGGGCGCCATAAATGGCGCCCCTACGTTCATTCTGCTGTAGGGGCCGCATTTATGCGGCCCTGGCGTGTTCATGCGGCCCTGGCGTATCCATTCACCACCGGATTTATACGTGACCAGGGCGCCATGAATGGCGCCCCTACGCAAATCCCCGTAGGGGCCGCATTCATGCGGCCCTGGCGTATTTATGCGGCCCTGGCGCGCTTACAGCGCCTGGATGGCGTGCTCCAGCGCCAGGCGCAGAAGCTGTCGATCGTGGCGATAACGGATATCCTCGGCTTCCAGCGGCTCCTGCACAATAATGCGCTGCGCCAGACCCTGCGTGTCGGCGGTCGGGCTAATCACTACGGCATCAATAACCCGCTTACCAATTGCCTGCTCCATAATGGCCAGCTTATCTGCCATGCTAAGACGGGCGGCTGCCGGACTCAGCTCGCGGCCAAGATTGCCAATAAATACCATCGTAGCGGGCGTACGCCGCAGCGCGCGCGCCATCTCTTCCATCAGCAAAATCGGCATCAGGCTGGTGTAGAAACTGCCCGGACCAATCAGGATCAGATCGGCTTCAGCCACGGCGTCCAGCGCTTCGCGGGTAGGATTGACCGCCGGATGCAGCATCAGCGCCTGAGGCGCCTGACGCATCTCATCAATCGCGGTTTCGCCATACACCATGTTGCCTTCGGCATCCTGCGCGACCAGATCGACCGGCTGCTCCGACATCGGGATAAGAAACGCATCAACCTTGAGCAAATTGCGGATAATATTAATCGCTTCCAGCGGACGCACGCTGAGATGATCCAGCGCTTTCAGGATCAGGTTGCCAAGATTGTGGCCCGCCAGTTCGCCGTTACCGGCAAACCGATACTCAAACATCGCGGAAGCGACGCTGGGCTCGGTGATGAGCTGATTAAGACAGTTGCGCATGTCTCCCCAGGCGATCCCTCCCTCTGAACGGCGGATACGCCCGGTGGAACCGCCATTGTCCGTGGTGGTCACAATACCGGTGAGTCGCGAGCCCAGCGGCGCCAGCGCTGACATGACGCGGCCCAGACCGTGTCCGCCGCCCAGTGCCACCACGCGATCTAAATCTGCCAGCGTTCGATTCATGCTGCTCCTTATCGGTCCACTGCGCTGAAAGCCAATCTTTTGCTGCCGGGAGGCAGCGTCATGTGGCGCAGTTTAGCCTATTCTGCTGCGATAATGCCGCGAAAAATCGTTATATATCATATTATACAACGCACGCAGTGACTGGCTGACTGACGCAAAGCGCGCTACCATCCAGAGACCGCGTTGTCCTCAATGACAACAAACTCCCAAGCCTTGCGCGCCTAAGTCAAATGATAAGGCCGCCTGGCCGCAGCGTCATGCTGCCAGGGTGCAGAAAGAAATGCCTGCATCTCCCGACTTTGGAAAGGTGTTAAGGTGCCACAATTTACAGATGCCTGGGCGCGCAGCTTCTACTATTTGCGCCTGTCGATCACGGATGTATGTAATTTCCGTTGTACTTACTGTCTGCCGGACGGCTACAAGCCCGGCAGTACCCGCAACAAAAGCTTTCTCTCGCTGGATGAGATCCGCCGGGTGACCCGCGCCTTTACCGCTGCGGGAACGGAGAAAATCCGGCTTACCGGCGGTGAACCCTCGATGCGTCGCGACTTTACCGACATCATCGCTGCCGTGCGTGAAAACGCCGCGCTGCGACAGATCGCGGTGACCACCAACGGCTATCGCATGGCGCGTGATGTACAGTCATGGCGCGATGCAGGTCTGACGCACATTAACGTCAGCGTGGACAGCCTGGATGCGCGGCAGTTTCACGCCATCACCGGGCAGAACAAATTTGCTGAGGTCATGGCCGGTATCGACGCCGCATTTGACGCCGGATTCGAAAAAGTCAAAGTCAACAGCGTGCTGATGCGCGATGTTAACAGCCAGAGTCTGGATACGTTTCTGGCCTGGATCCGCACGCGTCCGATTCAGCTGCGTTTTATTGAGCTGATGGAAACCGGTGAAGGGGGCGATCTGTTCCGGCGTCACCATATCTCCGGTGAGGTGATCCGCGATCGGCTGATCGTGCAGGGCTGGCAGCGGCAGCCGCGCGGCCGCAGCGACGGGCCGGCACAGGTATTTCGTCATCCCGACTATCAGGGTGAGGTCGGGCTGATTATGCCTTATGAAAAAGATTTCTGCGCCAGCTGCAACCGGCTGCGCGTCTCGGCCACCGGAAAACTGCACCTCTGTCTGTTTGGTGACGGTGGGGTAGAGCTGCGCGATCTGCTCGCCTCCGATGCACAGCAGGGCGAGCTGCAGGCGCGTATCGCCCATAGTCTTGGCCAGAAAAAGCAGACCCATTTTCTGCATCAGGGCCAGACCGGTATTACGCAAAATCTCTCTTTTATTGGTGGCTAAACACAGGAGTTACAGCCATGGCTAAACCAACCGGCGAATTTACCGCTCTGACTGCCGCGGTGCTGACCATATCCGACAGCCGCGATGCGGCGAGTGACACCTCAGGAGACTATCTGCGTGAGGCGCTGGCGGACGCAGGGCATCAGGTGGTGGATCACGCTATTCTGCCTGACAATCGCTACCGCATTCGCGCCGCGGTGTCGCGCTGGATCGCCAGCGACGATATCCAGGTGGTGATTGTGAACGGTGGCACCGGCTTCAACAGCAAAAACAGTACGCCGGAAGCGCTGCTGCCGCTGTTTGATCGCGAAATAGAGGGCTTTGGCGAACTGTTCCGTATGTTCTCGTATGAAGATATCGGCAGCGCAACGCTGCAGTCGCGAGCCGTTGCCGGCCTCGCCAACCAGACTCTGATTTTTGCCCTGCCAGGTTCCACCAGCGCCTGCCGCTGCGGCTGGGAACGCATCATCGCCGATCAGCTGGATGCGCGCACCCGGCCCTGTAATTTTGTCTCTCATCTGAAGAAAGTCACTGTATGAATCAGTTAACGCATATTAACGCCGCTGGCGAAGCGCACATGGTTGATGTCTCCGGGAAAAGTGAAACCGTGCGTGAAGCGCAGGCGGAGGCGCTGGTTTTAATGTCACCTGCCACGCTGCAGATGATCATGGAAGGCAGCCATCATAAAGGCGATGTCTTTGCCACGGCCCGTATCGCCGGCATTCAGGCGGCAAAGCGCACCTGGGAGCTGATACCGCTCTGTCATCCGCTGATGCTGAGTAAAGTGGAAGTGACGCTGGAAGCGGAACCGGCGCAGAGCCGGGTACGCGTCACCTCGCGCTGCCGCCTGACCGGTAAAACCGGGGTGGAGATGGAGGCGCTGACGGCCGCCTCCGTGGCGGCGCTGACCATCTATGACATGTGCAAAGCGGTGCAGAAAGATATCGTGATTGACCAGCTGCGCCTGCTGAGCAAAAGCGGCGGGAAGTCAGGTGACTTCAGGGCGGTCAGCCATGATTAAAGTCCTGTTTTTTGCCCAGGTGCGTGAGCTGACCGGCACCAGCGAGCTGACGCTGCCGGAAGCCTATCCTGACGTGGCGGCACTGCGTGCTGCCCTGGCGCAGCGCAGCGACCGCTGGGCGCTGGCGCTGGAATCGGGCAGGCTGCTGGCCGCAGTCAATCAGACGCTGGTTCCCATGACGCATCCGCTGCAGGCGGGTGATGAAGTTGCGTTTTTCCCGCCGGTCACCGGAGGTTAACCATGACAACCCGTATTCGCGTTGGCCCTGAGCCGTTTGATACCGGGGCTGAATACCGGCTGCTGGCCGCAGACGATCGGGATGGCGCTATCGTCACCTTTACCGGTAAAGTGCGCAATCATAACCTTGGCGCCGACGTAGCGGCGCTGACGCTGGAACACTATCCGGGGATGACGGAAAAAGCGCTGGCGGAAATCGCTGAGGCTGCCCGGCAGCGCTGGCCATTGCAGCAGATAACGGTGATCCATCGCGTGGGTGAACTCTTCCCCGGTGATGAGATAGTGCTGGTGGGCGTCAGCAGCGCACACCGCGGCAGCGCATTCGCGGCCGCAGAATTTATTATGGATTATCTTAAAACCCGTGCGCCGTTCTGGAAGCGCGAAGCGACCCCGGAGGGGGAGCGCTGGGTGGATGCGCGTGACAGCGACCATCAGGCAGCGGCGCGCTGGGAGTAATAACGGACAGGGCGGGGGCCGGGAGCCTCGCGCCCGCAACGTGCCTGAAGCACGCTTTTTATTATCAGGGAGCAGGATGAAATCAACCTTCTTACGCCGCGGCGCACTTCTGCTGACCGCGCTGATCGTGGCCGGCTGCAGCAGTAAAAAAGAGCCGCAGGCGCCGGCGCGCCAGCCCGCAGATGTCAAAGCGCAGATTCAGCAGCTGCTGCCCGGATACGTGACGCAAAAATCAGCCTGGGCTGATGACATCTATACCGCTTTCCGTGTTCAGCAGCTCGATACGAGCGCCAGCAATCTGTGCGCGGTGATTGCCGTCGCCGGGCAGGAGTCAAATTTCAGCGCCGATGCTGAAGTGCCCGGACTGCCAAAAATTGCCTGGGGTGAGATTGACCGGCGTGCGGCAAAGCTGCACATTCCGGCATTTCTGGTGCGTACTGCGCTGCTGATCAAATCCTCTAATGGTGAAAGCTACGCCGCGCGGCTGGATAAGGTGCGCAGTGAAAAAGAGCTGAGCGCCATTTTTGATGACTTTATCGATATGGTGCCGATGGGGCAGACGCTGTTTGGCAAGCTGAACCCGGTACACACCGGCGGGCCGATGCAGGTAAGCGTTGCCTTTGCTGAGGCGCATGCGCAGGGCTACCCGTATGCCATCGATGGTTCGATCCGGCGCGAGGTGTTCAGCCGGCGCGGAGGGATCTGGTTCGGCACGAAGCATCTGCTGGGCTACCCGGCAGACTATAGTCAGCCGCTCTATCGCTTTGCCGACTTTAACGCAGGCTGGTATGCCAGCCGCAACGCCGCGTTTCAGGCCGCGATTGCGCGCGCCAGCGGGATCCGCCTCGCGCTGGATGGCGACCTGATCAATTATGGCAGCGAGCAGGCGGGCTCAACTGAGCTGGCGGTGCGTACGCTGGGTAAACGCCTTGATATGAGCGACCGGGAAATTCGCCGCGATCTGGAAAAAGGGGACACGGCGGACTTCAGCAACACAACCTTGTGGAAACAGACCTTTATTCTGGCGGACAAAATGGCGGGCAAGCGGGTGCCGCGTGAAATGCTGCCGGGGATCAAACTGGAGAGCCCGAAAATCACCCGTAATCTGACCACCGCGTGGTTTGCTCAGCGGGTTAACAGCCGATATCAGCAGTGTATGACGCGCCGTTGAGACGGCATGGTATACACTTCACTCTGACCCTGTAATTTTTTTTGAGAGGTGCATCATGGATCGATATCCACGTAATGATTCGTTTGTGCAGCCGGCGTCGGCCGGGCTGCAGGCCTATATGGCTCAGGTGTACGGCTGGATGACCTGCGGCCTGCTGCTCACCGCGTTTGTCTCCTGGTTTGCCGCCCGTACGCCTGCGGTCATGGAGCTGGTGTTCGCTAACCGCATCACCTTCTTTGGCCTGATCATCGCGCAGCTGGCGCTGGTCTTTGTGCTGTCGGGTCTGGTACAGCGTATGAGCGGGGCCGTGGCGACGGCGCTGTTTATGCTCTATTCGGCGCTGACCGGCCTGACCATGGCGAGTATTTTTCTGGTTTACACCTACTCGTCTATCGCCAGCACCTTTTTTGTTACCGCCGGGATGTTCGGGGCGATGAGCTTTTACGGCTACACCACCAAACGCGATCTGAGCCGTATCGGCAGCCTGCTGTTTATGGCACTGATCGGTATCGTACTGGCATCGCTGGTGAACTTCTGGCTGAAAAGCCCGGCGCTGATGTGGGCTATTACCTATATCGGCGTGGTGGTGTTTGTGGGGCTGACCGCCTATGACACGCAGAAACTGAAAGCGGTAGGTGAAAATATTGACGCCCGCGATAGCGAAAATCTGCGTCGCTACTCCATTATGGGGGCGCTGACGCTCTACCTCGATTTCATCAATCTCTTTTTGATGCTGCTGCGGATTTTCGGCAACCGCCGCTAAGACGCCGGCTTTATCTTTACCGGGGGCGCAGCGATGCGCCCCCGTTTTTCATCCTTCCAGCTGCGGTTACTGTTCTGCCATTTTCTGCTGATTTTTGTGTCGCAGATGCTTCGCCCGGCTCTCCAGCCAGAGATAAAGCACCAGCGCCAGCAGCAGCGGCAGAATGAAGTAGAGGACACGGTAGGCAAGCAGCGCGGCGATGATTTCACCGTGTGACGCATGCTGACCGCTCAGCAGCGCCAGAAACACCGCTTCCAGTACGCCGATACCCGCCGGAATATGAATAATGACGCCGGCAATACTGCTGATCAGCAGCACGCCCAGTACGATGGGATAGTCCACTTCACGCATCAGCAGCAGCCAGATAATGGTGCCCATCACCATCCAGTTCGCGCAGGAGACGGCAAACTGGAATAGCGCCATACGCAGTGAAGGCAGTTGCAGCCGCTGTCCCTTCACCGTCCACTGCCGCTTTTTCGCAAAGGCGCAGGCCCAGAGATAGACTGCCGTCAGCAGCAGCAGTATGCCTCCGATGATACGCAGCGTGCCTTCACCGATAAACCAGCGTGGCGGAATCGGCACCATGCCGGAGACAAACACCACGCCGCCCAGCAAAATATAGCCAAGCCAGTTAGTGGCAATGCTCAGTGAAAAAATACGGGTGATGGTGCTGCCTGACAGACCTAGGCGTGAATAGAGGCGGTAGCGCATGGCGACGCCGCCCACCCAGGTGCTGAGGGTCAGATTGAAGGCGTAGCAGATAAATGACACCAGCATGACCTGCCGCTTCGACAGCTTATGGCCGCAGTAGACCCGGCCGATCAGATCGTACAAGCCGTAGGTGATATAACTGACAATCACCAGCCCGGCGGCACCCAGCACCACATAGCGGTTGTAGCCGGTAATAACCTTGTAGACATCCTCCCAGTTGACTTTGCGCGCGTAGATCACCAGCAGAACAATGACGGCAATAAAAAAGAGCCACGTCAGGATTTTTTTTGCCAGCCGCCACTTTGGATTCTTTTTACTCATCAGGATTTCGCTCCTTCATTATTGGCTTCCACCCGATCCTGTGTCTCCATCTCAGGCTGGACCGGTGGCGATACCTGGGACAGCTGAGGCGTATGCGCAGGCAGCCAGCCAGCGATGGCCGGGAAGTGGCGCAGAAAGTGGAAGACAATGACGCCCTTGGTTAACTGCCACCAGTTACGCGGCGGCAGTTTGTCATCCTGGACGCGGACGCAGTCGTGCTGAATCAGACCTTCCAGATTATCGCGCAGCGTCTGGTTAAATGCGCGATCGTGAATGATCAGATTAGCTTCGAGATTAAGCGACAGGCTCAGCGGGTCGAGGTTACTGGAGCCAACGGTGGTCCAGTGCTGATCCTGCACCGCGACCTTGCCATGCAGTGGCCGGCGGCAATACTCATAGACCTCCACACCGCCATCCACCAGGTAGTTATAGAGCAGCTCAGCTCCCACTTTCACAATCGGCATATCGGGCTCACCCTGCACAATCAGCCGTACGCGTACGCCGCGCCGGGCAGCGTTGCGCATCTCGCGCAGCAGGCGATAGCCGGGGAAGAAGTAGGCGTTAGCGATGATCACGTCGCGTTTCGCTTTGCGCAGCATATCCAGATAGTGCTGCTCAATGTCATCGCGATGTTCATTGTTGTCGCGATAAACAAACAGCACCTGAGCGCTGCCGGGCTGGGCATTAACGGCCACATGCCTTGACGGTTTTCCCCACCAGCGGCGGGTGATCTGATCGCTGCCCATCGCCATCTGAACAAAGCGGGCGATATCGATCACCACCGGCCCCTTTACCTCCACGGCATAATCCTGCTTCGCTTCCGGACCGTAATCGGTATTGTGCTCAGCCGAGAAATTGATGCCGCCAACAAAGGCGATCTGCTCATCGATCACCACGATTTTGCGGTGCAGACGGCGAAAGAGATTGGTACGCATCCCCATGACCAGCGGGCGCGGATCGTAGTAGATAAACCGAACGCCCGCCTCGGTCAGGGTATTAACAAACTCATCAGAGAGATCGGGAGAGCCATAGCCATCGACCATGACTTCGACCTTTACACCGCGCTGCGCCGCCGCCAGCAGGTCACGGTGCAGCGCCTTACCAACGTTGTCCTCAAAGAGAATAAAGGTTTCGAGCAGCAGCGTGCGTTCGGCGCGCTGGATGGCGCCCGATACGCGCGGAAAAAACGCTTCGCCATTCTCCAGCAGGCGTAGCTGATTGCCGTCACGCCAGTTGAAATTCATAGGAATATCTCCACCGCCAGCGGCGCATGATCGGACAGATGAGACCAGGGTTTGACCGGCAGCGCCCAGGGCTGGCTGACGGACGCATTACGAATATAGATGCGATCGAGGCGTAAGAGCGGAAAACGCGCCGGGAACGTGCGCGCGGGCCGGCCATTTTTCAGGCTGAACACCTCTTTTAAACCGGCACCGCGCTGCAGAAAACGGTTAGCGCGCACCTGCCAGTCGTTGAAATCCCCGGCCACGACCAGTGGTGCATCCGCTGGCAGCGCGTTAATCACATCGCACATCATCTTCATCTGCGTCAGCCGGTGCTTCTCTTTCAGGCCAAGATGGACGCAAATAACATGCAGCGGCTGCGCCCGATCGGGCAGCGTAATCTGGCAGTGCAGCATGCCGCGCTTTTCGCTGCCGGCAACAGAAATGTCGCGATTTTGATATTCAGCAATAGGAAAGCGTGACAATATCGCGTTGCCGTGATGGCCTTCAGGATAAACTGCGTTGCGCCCATAGGCGAAGTCGTGCCACATGGTGTCAGCCAGATACTCATAATGTGAGCTCTCAGGCCACGCTTCTATCTGTGCAGCATGAATAGCGTGGGTGCCCATTACCTCCTGTAGAAAGACGATATCCGCTGATGTGGCGCGTACGGCGTCGCGTAATTCCGGCAGAATAAAACGACGATTAAACGTGGTGAAACCTTTATGGGTATTGATCGTCAGGACTTTAAATGAAAATCCTTGCGTGTTTTGTGGCATACTGCGACGCGCTCCTTTTCATCATGAATAGAACAAAGTGTAGTCTTTGTCACAAACGGGTGGTGCCGGGGCGAGAAAATTAAGGTCTTATCTGAAATTTGTTTTACATTGAGGAAATCCGTTTGGCTTCGGTCAGATACACTTGGGCGACCTGTTGGGTCTGCCAGGAGAAAAGTATGAAATGGTCTAATCGTGTTCAGATTGTTACCGGTCAAACCTGTCTGCACATCGCCACGCATCTGCTGGTGATTGCTGCACTGGTCTGGGGCTGGAAACACAAGGCACTGGTTGAAGTGAGCAGTACCCTGGTGGCAGCTTATGCAGTGGTGTTTATCTCCATGCTGGCCCTGCAGCGTAGTGCCCGTTTACGCCGTATGGGTGACACGCTGGAAGAGGTCACCACTACCTACTATTTTGGCGCAGCGATGCTGACGCTGTTCCTGATCTCACGCTTTTTCCATAACAACCTGCTGATTGGTTGCCTGGGCGTGGTCATGCTGGTGGGTCCGGCGCTGGTCTCTCTGCTGGCCAGAGAACCCGCCCCCCGCGTGGAGAAAAAGCGTAGCTGACCGCTGCGCATCCCGCCAGTCAGGGAGCCTTAAAGGCTCCCTTTTTATTGCCTGCTGCACGCCACGCCACGCAGCAGCAACCGGCGACGCGCCTGTTTTGCAGGTCGCAGTGTGCAGGGAAAGCTGATACACTCGCCCCCTTACGCATGGTAGTTTGTGCCCTTTTCACACGCAGGCCCCCGGGGCTGCGTCATATCCCCCCTGAAAACTACATCGCGCAGCGCGATCAGGGCGGTTCGGAGTAATACACCTGCATGTCCTTTGACTCTCTCGGCTTGAATGCCGATATTTTGCGTGCGGTAGCAGAACAGGGCTATCGCGAACCGACGCCAATTCAGCGTCAGGCAATTCCCGTGGTACTGGCTGGCCGCGACCTGCTGGCGAGTGCCCAGACCGGCACCGGTAAGACCGCCGGGTTTACGCTGCCTCTGCTGCAGCGTCTTTCTGAAAACCCTGCCGCTACACGCGGCCGCCGCCCGGTGCGCGCGCTGATCCTGACGCCAACGCGTGAGCTGGCCGCCCAGGTCGGTGAGAACGTGCGCGAGTACAGCCAGTACCTGAATATGCGTTCTCTGGTGGTATTTGGTGGCGTCAGCATTAATCCGCAGATGATGAAACTGCGCGGCGGCGTTGACGTGCTGGTGGCGACGCCAGGCCGTCTGCTGGATCTGGCGCATCAGAATGCGGTTGATCTCTCGCAGGTAGAAATTCTGGTGCTGGATGAAGCCGATCGCATGCTCGATATGGGCTTTATTCACGATATCCGCCGCGTTCTGGCGAAGCTGCCGGCGAAGCGTCAGAACCTGCTGTTCTCAGCAACCTTCTCCGACGAAATCAAAACGCTGGCAGAAAAACTGCTGACTAATCCGGAGCAGGTCGAAGTGGCCCGCCGCAACACCGCGTCAGAGCAGGTGTCGCAGCAGGTGCACTTTGTTGATAAAAAGCGCAAGCGGGAACTGCTGTCGCTGATGATTGGCCGTGACAACTGGCAGCAGGTACTGGTGTTTACCCGTACCAAGCATGGTGCCAACCATCTGGCTGAGCAGCTAAATAAAGATGGCATCACCGCGGCGGCTATCCACGGTAACAAGAGTCAGGGTGCCCGTACCCGCGCGCTGGCTGATTTTAAATCGGGCAGCATTCGCGTGCTGGTTGCTACCGATATCGCCGCACGCGGTCTTGATATCGAAGAGCTGCCGCACGTAGTGAACTATGAGCTGCCAAACGTCGCGGAAGATTACGTACACCGTATCGGCCGTACCGGACGCGCGGCGGCAACCGGTGCCGCGCTGTCGCTGGTCTGCGTTGATGAGCACAAGCTGCTGCGTGATATCGAACGCCTCCTGAAGCGTGAGATCCCGCGCATTGCGCTGCCGGGCTTTGAGCCGGATCCGAGCATTAAAGCGGAGCCGATCCAGAATGGTCGCCAGCAGCAGCCGCGCGGTCGTGGTCAGGGGCAGGGCGGCAACGCCGGTCGCTCCGGCGGCGGTCAGCGTCAGGGCAACGGCGCGGCACGTCCGCAGAGTGAGTCGCGCGCGCCGCGTCGTCAGGGCGGTAATGGCCCGGCGGCAGGTCACGCGGGCAAACCGGCACGTTCACGTCGTCCGGCTGCCAAAGGCAACGGGAACGCATAACGCGATGCGGGTGTTACTGGCTCCGATGGAGGGCGTACTGGATTCACTGGTGCGTGAACTGCTCTCCGGCGTCAATGATTACGATCTCTGCGTGACTGAGTTTCTGCGCGTGGTCGATCAGCTGCTGCCGGTAAAGTCGTTCTATCGCCTCTGTCCGGAACTGCGCCACCAGAGCCGCACGCCATCCGGTACGCGGGTGCGGCTGCAGCTGCTGGGACAGCATCCCGCCTGGCTGGCAGAAAACGCCGCCCGCGCAGCTGAACTCGGCTCGTGGGGCGTCGATCTCAACTGCGGCTGCCCGTCAAAGCTGGTCAACGGCAGCGGCGGCGGCGCTACGCTGCTGAAAGATCCGGAGCTGATTTACCGCGCCGCGCAGGCGATGCGTGCCGCCGTGCCGGATCACCTGCCGGTCACGGTTAAAGTGCGGCTCGGCTGGGATGCCAGCGATCGCCGCTTTGAAATTGCCGATGCGGTAGAGCAGGCGGGCGCCAGCGAGTTGGTGGTACACGGCCGCACCAAAGAGGATGGCTACCGGGCTGAATGCATTAACTGGCAGGCGATTGGCGAAATTCGTCAGCGGCTCTCTATTCCGGTTATCGCCAACGGTGAGATCTGGAGCTGGGAAGATGCGCAGGCCTGTATGCGTATCACTGGCTGCGATGCGGTGATGCTGGGCCGCGGTGCGCTGAATGTGCCTAACCTCGGGCGCGTGGTGAAGCATAACGAGGCACCAATGGCCTGGCCGGACGTGGTGGCGCTGCTGCTGAAATATACCCAGCTGGAGAAGCAGGGAGATACCGGCAACTATCACGTTGCGCGCATCAAACAGTGGCTGGGCTATCTGCGTAAAGCCTACGCCGAAGCGAACGATCTTTTCAGCGAAGTGCGGACGCTGCGGGTATCTGCCGATATCGCCGCCGCAATTGAGCGCTATGCGGCGCGCCTGGTGCGCTAAGCGTTATGCGCTTTCCACAGTAAAAGCCAGCCTCCGCGCTGGCTTTTTTTTGCTTTACCGGCGCTCATATTCGGGCAAATAGCGCATAGAGCACGCCCGCCAGCAGCACGGAGACCGGCAGCGTCAGGATCCAGGCCATCGCCAGGTTGCGCAGCGTGGCAAGCTGCAGGCCGGAACGGTTGGCGGCCATGGTTCCCGCCACGCCCGATGAGAGCACGTGCGTGGTGGAGACCGGCAGGCCAAACGCATCAGCTGCGCCGATAGTCGCCATCGCAACCAGTTCGGCGCTGGCACCCTGGGCATAGCTGAGGTGCGATTTGCCGATGCGCTCGCCTACCGTAATGACGATTCGTCGCCAGCCCACCAGCGTGCCCAGACCCAGCGCCAGCGCCACCACCACTTTTACCCAGAGCGGAATAAAGCGCGTGGCGCTGTCCAGCTCGCGCTTCACGGCGCTGAGATTGCGGGCGGTCTCTTCGGGCAGCGTTACGCTGCTGCTCTGCAGGTGCCGGATACTCTCTGAAGCCAGGTACATATCGTTACGGGTATTGGTTACCGCCTGTGCCGGAATATTATTCACCGAGCCGTAGCGCCGGATCTGATCGCTGATATCACCCAGCAGCAGGCCCAGCGCCGGCAGCACCTGAGGCCGGGGCTGACGGCTGCGGACAAACTCAGTCAGTACCGTACGCGGTGCCGGCATGGCGCCGGGCGCTGGCTGCAGCGTCAGCAGCTGCTGCTCCGTGACCTGCGCCAGCGCGGCGACGCGCGGGATCTGCTCCGGCGGCAGCGACCGGTTTAGCGCATAGGCAATGGGCATCGTGCCGACCAGAATCAGCATGATAAGCCCCATGCCTTTCTGACCATCATTGGAGCCGTGTGCAAAAGAGACGCCGGTGCAGGTCAGGATCAGCAGCCCGCGGATCCAGACCGGCGGCGGGCGGGCGCTGTCGGGCGCCCGGTAGAGCTGACGATTACGCACCAGCGCTTTCAGCGCCAGCAGCAGCAGAGCCGCGCAGACAAAACCGATAACCGGCGAGAGCAGCAGGGCGTAGCCCACTTTCAGCGCCTGATCCCAGTCAACGCCGCTGGTGCCGCTGCGGCCATGCAGCAGCGCATTCGCTACCCCGACGCCGATGATGGAGCCAATCAGCGTATGGGATGAGGAGCTCGGCAGACCCAAATACCAGGTTCCCAGATTCCAGATAATGGCAGAGAAGAGCAGCGCATAGACCATGGCAAAGCCGTGCCCGCTGCCCGCCTGAAGAATAAGCTCGACCGGCAGCAGCGAAATAATGCCAAACGCCACCACGCCGCTGGAGAGCAGCACGCCGAGAAAGTTGCAGATGCCGGACCAGACCACCGCCACGCCGGGCGTCAGAGAGTGAGTGTAGATCACCGTGGCTACGGCATTGGCGGTGTCGTGAAAGCCATTTACAAATTCAAATCCCAGCGCAATCAGTAACGCCAGCGTCAGCAGCACAAAGGGCGTATAGGTGGTGATCGCCGCGCCGGTTTCCGCCACATCGTTAAACAGATTAACCCCGGTAAAAATCAGCCCTGCAGCCAGCAGCAGCAGAAACAGTATGCGGGAGAGCGGACCGCTGCCGCGCTGCAGATCGGGACGTCCGCGCGC
The DNA here is from genome assembly GCF_008631385.1 of Pantoea sp. M_9. Lineage (NCBI taxonomy): Bacteria > Pseudomonadati > Pseudomonadota > Gammaproteobacteria > Enterobacterales > Erwiniaceae > Pantoea > Pantoea sp. M_9. The sequence continues at coordinate 44,519 of NZ_VWUF01000010.1, forward strand.
CGCCGGTAAACTGGTTTCAGCCATGACACACCCCATTGACGATCGGATGCGCCCACGGCATCCGCTACTGGCAGTGTGATACGCCTGCAGTGTGACAGAATGATGATGGCAATAAAAAAGCCAGCCCGGAGGCTGGCTTTTCTGACGGCGTCAGTAGGGTATCAAAGGCTGCTGCTGGTCGCTGGCTGCGCCTGATCGACCGGTGCCGGCTGCGCGTCGGCCTGCGGCTGCGCCGCAGGCTGATCGGCTGGCGGTGCGACGGCGGTTGCGCCCTGCGGCGTCATCGGTTCCTCTTTTGGCATCGCATCAGCCGATTCCTGCACGGCAATCGCTGCCGGCTGCGCATCGTCAGCCTGACCGTTGATTTTGGTCGGCATGCCGCTGCGAGCCTGGATGGCGTTGTTGACCGCGTCCTGACGCGTGCTGGCGTCAGCAACCACTTTTGTTACGGCTGAAGTCAGATTGATCGGAACCAGCTCACGTGAGTTGAACTGCTCTTCCGTGGTGGAGAGCGGGTTGTGCACCTCAATCCAGCGAGAGCCATCTGGCTCAACGGTCGCTTTAACCGGCTGATCGATAAACTGAACGCGGGTGCCGACCGGCACGTTGTCAAACAGCCATTTGATATCGTCAGCACGCAGGCGGACGCAGCCGTGGCTGACGCGCAGGCCGATACCGAAGTTGGCGTTGGTGCCGTGAATAGCATACAGGCGGCCGATATAGAGTGCGTGCAGACCCATCGGGTTATCCGGGCCAGCCGGGAAGACCGCAGGGATGCTTTCACCGCGTGCCGCATATTCAGCGTGCATCGCCTTGGTTGGCGTCCAGGTCGGACCCGCTTTTTTACGCTCTACTTTGGTGGTCCAGTTTACCGGAGTATCTTTACCCAGCTCACCGATACCGATAGGCAGCACGACCACGGTCTTTGTGCCTTTCGGGTAGTAGTAGAGACGCATCTCAGCGCTGTTGATCACGATGCCTTCACGCGGTGCGTCAGGCAGGATCAGCTGCTGTGGGATCACCATTTTGCTGCCCGCTTTAGGCAGGTAAACGTCAACGCCGGGATTCGCTTCCAGCATATTGCTGAGGCCCATCTGGTACTGAGCCGCAAAAGCTTCCAGCGGAAGTTTACTCTCTTCCGGCACGGTGATTTCAATATTTTCGCCAATCAGGCGGCTATTCGCTGCAGGAAGCGGATAGACGACAGCAAAGGCTGACTGGCTGAAAGCGGCCAGGGCAAGAGCTAGTGAAGCGAACGCGCGAATGCTTTTTTTCATGTTTTTACAAGTCGTTATGGCCGTGTTTCAGGCTTGTCAGTGTATCGAACCCATCGTGGTCGGTGTGACCCGCTGCGCATTATATGTGCATTGCTGCGGCGATGGGAATGATGATTTTTACTGCCTGAAGATACTTTACGCAAAAAGTCCTTCTTAACAGATAAATCTGTTGGCGCAATGCCCCAAATTGTGAATAGTCAGGGCTGCCAGAGCGTCACTTCACCGCTGAGTTTCCGGTTAAGAAAAAAGGCGGCACTGATCAGCGCCAGGTGGCTCAGCGCCTGTGGAATGTTGCCCAGGGCATAGCCGCGCTCGGTAAACTCTTCGGCATACAGACCCAGTGGATTGGCGTAGCTTAGCAGCTTTTCAAACTCGAAATGCGCCTCCTGTACCCGGCCGGCGCGCGCCAGACACTCCACGTACCAGAAAGAGCAGGCGACAAAAGAGCCTTCGCCGCCGGCCAGTCCGTCAGCCGGTGTTTCGCTGATATTATAGCGCCGTACCAGGCCATCGCTGACCAGATTAGCCTTGATGGCATCCAGCGTGGCCAGCCAGTCGGGGTCGGTGGAGCTGACAAAGCGCACCAGCGGCATCAGCAACATTGAGGCATCCAGAGCAGTGCCGCCACGCGTCGCGGTGAAGTGCCCCAGGTCGGCGTTCCAGAAGTTCTGCCAGATATCGTCGCGGATCTCGCTGCGCACCCGGTCCCAGCGATCGTAAGGCATCGGCAGTGAACGCTTCATGCCCAGCCGCAGCGCGCGATCCAGTGCCACCCAGCACATCAGGCGCGAGTGAAGAAAATGCTCCGGCTCACCGCGCATCTCCCAGATACCGGCGTCCGGCTGATTCCAGTTATCACAGACGTAATCAATCATGCTGGAGACGTGCAGCCAGCCGCGATGAGAGATGGCGTCGCCATATTTGTTGGCCAGGTAGATGGCGTCCATCAGCTCGCCATAAATATCAAGCTGCGTCTGATGCCACGCGTCATTACCGATGCGAACCGGCCGTGAATCGGCGTAGCCAGAGAGATTCAGCAGTTCGCTTTCATGCAGTTCGGTGCCGCTATCGAGACGATACATCACCTGCAGATGCGGCGTGTCATCGTGGCTGTGCTCAATGCAGCGGCCAACCCAGCGGGTAAAATCGTGCGCCTCTTCTACATAGCCGAGGCGCATCAGCGCATACATGCTGAACGAAGCGTCGCGGATCCAGGAGGCGCGGTAGTCCCAGTTGCGCTCACCGCCCAGCTCCTCCGGCAGACCAAAGGTGGCGGCAGCGGCGATCGAACCATGCTCATGTGAGGTAAGCAGTTTCAGCGTCAGCGCTGAACGCGTCACCATTTCGCGCCAGCGCCCCTGATAGGAGCTGTGATTGCTCCAGCGCAGCCAGTAATCGAGCGTGTCCTGAAAGCAGCGCGCCGTTGAGATGGTTTCAACGTGCGGATCGTCATCGTTGCCAAAGACAAACTCCGCGTGTTCGCCACTCTGCAGCGTAAATTCCGCTACCGCTGCCTGATTTTCGCAGCGCAGCGGCAGCGTGGCGCTCAGGCGCAGCGCGGGCTGCCCCTCCGCCAGAAACGCCACGCCGCCTTCACGCGCTTCAGCGCGCGTCTCAGCCCGGGCGTAATCGTGACGCGGCGCGCAGACCAGCTGAAAAGTGGCGGTGCCGCGCACCATTTTTACCCGGCGTACCAGCCGCGGGACTTTGCTGCTCTCATCGCAGATCGGCATATAGTCGGTGATTTCCGCCACCCCCTCATCAGCCAGCCAGCGGGTCTGCAGAATATTGGTATCAGGCAGGTAGAGCTGCTGGCGACGCGCCTGCGGCCAGTCAGGCGCAAGGGTAAAACGGCCCGCCTCTTCGCTGTCGAGCAGTGCCGCAAAAACAGAAGGGCTGTCCAGCTCTGGCCAGCAGAGATAGTCGATAGTGCCGTCGTTTGCGATCAGGGCGCAGGTGCGCAAATCGCCGATTACCCCGTGGTCATCAATTCTGCGTTTAATTTTGCTCATCCCGCCTCCGGTACCTTATCTGACTGTTAACTATAGACGAAACGGCTGACAGGGCAGCGCCGTGGCACGGATGGATAACTTCTATACTGAAAAAATCGTTAACAGTGAGGAGAGCGTGATGACGACAGGCAAACAGAGAGTCGCAGTGGTCACCGGATCGGATTCAGGCATCGGCCGCAGCTGTGCGGTGATGCTGGCGGAAGCGGGCTATACCCTGGGCATTACCTGGCACACCGATGAGGAGGGCGCGCAGGAGACCGCGCGTCTGGTGGAGAGCAAGGGGCAGCAGGCGCAGGTGCGCCAGCTCGATCTCTCCGATCCGCAGGCGGGCGGTAAACAGCTGGCGCAGTTGATTAACTCGCTGGGACGCATTGATGTGCTGGTTAACAACGCCGGGGTAGTGTCGCAGGCTGATTTTCTTGAAATGAACTTTAGTGAGTGGCGTAAGGTGTTTGATGTTGACGTTGACGGCGCGTTTGTCTGTGGTCAGATTGCCGCGCATCATATGGTGGATCAGGGCGACGGCGGGCGAATTATCAATATTACCTCCGTTCATGAGCATACGCCGCTCCCCGGCGCCGTGGCCTATACCGCAGCGAAGCATGCGCTGGGCGGGCTGACCAAATCGATGGCGCTGAGTCTGCTGCCGCATCATATTCTGGTTAACGCCGTCGCACCCGGCGCGATAGCCACGCCCATGAACGATATGGAAAACAGCGACGCGCATCGCCGCCATATGCCGGAGATCCCGATTGGTCGCCCCGGCGACACGCGTGAAATTGCCAGTCTGGTGGCGTGGCTCTGTTCAGAGTGGGCAACCTATACCACCGGGCAGTCGTTTGTGGTTGACGGCGGATTCACCCTGGCGAATCCGCAGTTCAAAGGCTACCATAGCTAACCGGCGCGGCGGTGGTTCCAGCGGCGGATCAGATAGCGTAATACAATACCGGTGACGATAGCCGCCGCCAGCCAGACCAGATGTTTAAGATGCTGATCAAGCTTATGCAGCCAGGGCGCAATGATTTCGCCGGCGAAATAGCCCAGCGTGACAAAAATCAGCGCCCAGAGCGCAGCACCGATAACATTAAGCACAAAAAAGCGCAGCGGCTTCAGGCGGCTGGTGCCGATGATAATCGGCCCAATCAGGCGAAAACCGTACATAAAGCGCACGCCGATAACAAACAGGCTGGGATGCTTCTGGATCAGGCGGTTAGCTTTGCCAATTGTCGCCTGATGTTTACTGAAGCGGCGCAAAATGCGCGTACCGTAGCGGCGGCCAAGCCAGAACAGCAGCTGGTCGCCAATGATGCCGCCTGCCATCGCCGCCAGCACCACGCCGCCATAATGCAGCAGCCCCTCATGCGCCGCCACGCCGCCCAGCAAGGTAAAGGTTTCCCCTTCGGCAATACAGCCAATCATCAGGGCCAGATAACCATACTGAGTGATTAATCCATTGATATCGAGATGCAATTTTTTCTCCCTGGACAGAACAGACACCTGAGCAGTGTAGCTGCAGGCGGCTTTTTTTGTGCAGCGGGCCGCAAAAACAGGCGCGCTGGTTATACTTGAAGAGACGCTGCCTGTCGGAGTCTGACTGAATGCTAAAGGGGCGGCCCACTGCATCAGAGGAGTGATTTTATGAATCATGTCTGGGGTCTTCTGGCGCATCCGTATCAGGAAATGCGCCATATCAAGCAGGAAAACGAAAGCGTTTCACATCATTACACGCATCACGTGCTGCTGATGGCAGCGATACCGGTTATCTGCGCCTTTATCGGCACGACACAATTCGGCTGGAATCTGGGCGATAATCGCTTTATTCAGCTCAATCTGCTCACTGGCCTCGGTCTGGGTATTCTCTTTTATCTGTTGATTCTGGGTGGCGTCGCGGTAATGGGGCGGGTCATTCACTGGATGGCGCGCGACTATCCGCAGCGTCCCGGTATTCAGCGCTGTACCGTGTTCGCCGGCTATGTCGCCACGCCGCTGTTTCTCAGCGGTCTGGTCGCGCTTTATCCGCTGGTATGGCTCTGCGTACTGGCGGGTGCCGTGGCGCTGGTCTACACCGGCTACCTGCTCTATGTCGGCATCCCGGTGTTTTTGAATATTGACCGCGAAGAGAGCATGCGCTTCTCCGGTTCAACGCTGGCGATAGGGGTGCTGGTATTTGAAGTGCTGCTGGCGCTGACGGTTGTGCTGTGGGGCTATGGACCGCGGCTGTTCTGATTTCCCCGCTTTTTTCTGAGGCCGCACATAACTGCGGCCTTTTTAACGCCCGGAAACAATCTCACTAAGAAATTTGCCGCATTTGCGCGTATTATGCCGCTGCCAGCCCGCACCCTGACAGGCCTGATGCGGGCGGCCTGTGGAGCTTTCACAGCGCAAAACTCCTGATCGGATCTCACTGACACGATGTCTGTTAAATTACCTGTTTCTCTGCTGTCGCTGGCGCTGTTTATGACGGCCCCGGCGGCGGTAACACCTGTACTGGCTGCACCGGCCACGCTGTCGGGTCTGGCGCCGCTGGCCCAGCCGCAAATCGCCTCCGGCAGCGCAATGATTGTTGATCTCGATACCGGCAAGGTGCTGTTCTCCAGCCATCCCGACCGCGTGCGGCCTATCGCCTCCATTACTAAAGTGATGACGGCGATGGTTGTGCTGGATGCAAAGCTGCCGATGGATGAGATGCTTTCGGTGGATATCAGCCAGACGCGCGAGATGCGCGGCGTATTTTCGCGCGTCAAACTCAACAGCGAAATCAGTCGCCGCTCGATGCTGCTGCTGGCGCTGATGTCGTCTGAAAACCGCGCGGCGGCGAGCCTGGCGCACCACTATCCGGGCGGCTATAACGCCTTTATCCGCGCCATGAATGCCAAAGCGCGCGCGCTGGGTATGACGCATACGCGCTATGTGGAACCCACCGGTCTCTCCACGCAGAACGTCTCCAGCGCCAGCGATCTGGTTAAGTTGCTGAAAGCGACGCGTCAGTATCCGCTGCTGGGCCAGCTCAGCACCACGAAAGAGCAGACGGCGGTGTTTCAGCACCCGAACTACGCACTGCCGTTCCGCAATACCAATCACCTGGTTTACAAAGAGGGCTGGCGGATCCAGCTGACGAAAACCGGCTATACCGATGAGGCGGGCCACTGCCTGGTGATGCGTACCGTGATCAACAACCGCCCGGTGGCGCTGGTAGTCCTCGATGCGTTTGGCAAATATACCCACTTTGCCGATGCTAATCGCCTGCGCGACTGGCTGGAAACCGGTAAAGCGGCCCCGGTTCCGGCGGCAGCGCTGGCGTATAAAAAACAGAAAGCGGGCCTCACCACCAGCAATACGGTAGTGGAGTAACGACGAGGGCGCGCCCGTCAGCAGGAGGGGCGCGCCACTTGCAAACTGGCGTATCATCAGTACCCTGATTTAGCCTTATCACACCTGTTTTCATCCCGGCGGCGACCTCCTGTACTGGCCGCCATACTCGTTTAACTGGCTTTTTCGCTGGAATGTCGTTCTATGATCAAGTTTCGTTTTTTCACTGTTCCGCTGTTACTGCTCATGCTGTGCGTGCCCGCGCTGAGCCAGGCGGATGACGCGCCCGATGTGACGCAACAGCAGCCGGCACAGGAAGAAGAAGCGCCGCCGCAGGCGAATCCGGCGGTTGAGCTGCCAAAAATGCAAAAAATTCTCGATAAGATCAAAGGACAGGTCTCGGGAGAAACCAGCGAAAACCAGCTCAACCAGCTTAATGAGATGGCGCTGGAGCTGTCGGGCAATGCAGAGACGCTGGGGCAGGCGTTAGTCCCGCAGCGCCAGCAGCTTGATGCGCAGCTGGCGGTACTGGGCCCCGCGCCCAAAGCGGACAGCGGCGTTAAAGAGACGCCGGAGGTGACGCGCAAGCGCCGCTCGCTGGAAAACCAGAAAGGCAAGCTGGACGATCAGATCAAGCAGGCCGAAGGCATTAAAAACGGTGCGCTGGTGCTTTCTTCGCAAATCGTGAACCTGCGCCGCGATCAGCTGAAAAATCAGCTGGCGCTCAATTCCGGCAGTATTTTTGGCCCGCGCTTCTGGGCGCCGCTGGTGAGCCAGCAGGATCTTGATGGCGAAAAAATCAGTGACTTTATTACGGAGCTGAAAGCGTCGGCGGCACTGTCGTGGGAGCCGGACTGGCGTGCCGGTACCATCGGCTGGCTGGTGGCTGCGATGCTGGTGATGACGCTGGGACGGCGCTATAGCGAAGAGTTTCTCGCCTGGGTGAGTATTAACAAGCTGCCCGAAGGGCGGCTGCGGCGCAGCTTCCTCGCGGCTGCCATCGCGCTGACCACGCTGGCTGCGGTGGTGCTGACCTTTAACTTCAGCGCGCTGGCGTTTACCCGCCGGGATGAAGTCTCCGGCGACGTACAGGATTTTGTTACCCGTCTGGTGCAGCTGAGCGTCTACTGCGGGCTGATTGCCGGTCTGGGACGGGCATTTCTCTCGACCCGCCGTCCCAGCTGGCGTCTGCCGGCCATCTCTAATGAGGTTGCGCTGGCGCTGAAGCCGTTCCCGCCGATTACCGCTGCGCTGGTGTTTATCTTTCAGACCGCAGAAGCGTTTAACTACACGGTAGGCACCAGTCTCAGCACGACGATTTTTGCTAATGGCCTGACCGCGCTGCTGATTGGCAGCACCGGGCTCGCTATCAGTATGCGTACCAACCGCGTGCGCCGCCGCATGGCGCGGCTCGGCAATCCGCCGGAGGCGCGTCCGACGGTGGTCGGGCTGGTTCAGCTGGCGCTCACGCTGACTGCCGTTGCGATTCTGATTTCACTGACGATCGGCTATGTGACGCTGGCGCGCTTTCTGAGCTATGAAGTGGTGTGGTGCGGGATCCTGTTTGGCTCCTTCTACTTTTTAAGCCACGTCATTACCGACGGCTGTGAAAGCCTGTTTTCCACCAGCAGCGCCGCCGGGCGCCGCCTGCAGAGTTCGCTCAATATCGATGAGCGCTATCTGCAGCAGGCCGCCACGCTGCTCAGCGCGCTGGGTAAAGCGCTGCTGATGGGGATTGTGGCGCTGGCGCTGATGACCGGCACGTTTGCCTCCTCTACGCCGGTAGAGCTTATTCAGAAGGTGATTGAGTTCTGGGGTGGCAAAGGGCTGGAGTCGCTGAATATTGTACCGGCGCATATGGTAAATGCCCTTATTTGCCTTGTGGCGGGCATCTGGATATTGCGTTCAGTGCGCCGCTGGCTGGATAACGATTTTCTGCCGAAAACCACCATGGATGTCGGCATGCGCGTCTCGCTGGTGACGCTGTTCAGCAATATCGGTTACGTGCTGATTATCCTGCTGACGCTCTCCATCATGGGGCTGCAGTGGAACAAGCTGGCGTGGATCGTCAGCGCGCTATCGGTGGGTATCGGTTTTGGTCTGCAGGAGATCGTTAAAAACTTTATTTCCGGTCTGATCCTGCTCACCGAACGGCCAGTCAAAGTAGGCGACCTGGTCAGCATCAGCGGCATTGAGGGCGATATCCGGCGGATTAACGTTCGCGCCACGGAGATTCAGCTGGGCGACAAATCAACGGTGATCGTGCCCAATTCGCAGCTGATTTCACAAAACGTACGTAATGCCACTATGGGAAATGCGCAGGGGGTGGTGACCATTCAGCTGACGTTCCCGCTCGATATCGATCCGGTGCGGGTGCGCGAGCTGCTGCTGGAGGTCTATAACGAGAATGAGCGCATTCTGGAGACGCCTGAACCTTCGGTATCATTTAAAGATCTTACCCCGTCGGGCATAGTGCTGAGCGTAACCGGGAACGTCGCCAGCCAGCGCCAGATTTCAGGTGCTAAAAGCGATCTGCTGTTCGATATTCTGACGCGGCTGCGTAAAGAGGGCATCGTGCTGTCGGCGCCGCAGACCATGATCATTGAGCGCCGCGCCCTGGCGGCGGCTACGCAGGAGCAGGATGCGCCGCAATCCTGAGTCAACGGCAGGGTGGTTATCAGACCACCCTGCACATAACTGCCGGTCTCAGGCTTTGACTGCCCAGCCTTTCTGTTTGCTGGTTTTGCCGATGCCGGGATTGAAGGTATTGGTCGGGTCCAGTTCACGGTAAAACGCCTGCAGCTGCGGTTTCGCTTTATAGAGATGGCCGACGTTATGTTCCGCCGGATACTCTGCCCCGCGCGCGCTGAGCAGCGCCAGCATCCTCTCTTTCAGCGCGTGCACATCCACGCCTTTTTTCACAATGTAATCCTGATGGAATACGTGGCAGAAGAAGTGGCCATAGTAGAGCCGGTGGATCAGATCGTTATCAAACTCCGGCGGCAGCTGTTCAAACCAGGCTTCATCGTTGCGGCGCAGGGCGATATCCAGCGCCAGAATATCCTCCACTTCATCCGCATGCACCGCGTGATAGCGCACGGCGGCACCGGCGGCGGCAAACCGATGTAAAAACGCATGCGATCCCTCTTTGCTGTCGCAGGCGAAAAACTCGCCGCCGCCCTCACGGAAATAGTCCTGCAGATACGCCTGCGCTTCGGCAACGCCTTCGCCGGACATCTTCAGCATCAGGTGGTGCTCATATTTATCGCGATAGTGCTTAAGACGTTTCGGCAGATGAGCCGGGAAGAGGCGACTGATACGCTGCAGCAGACGATCGGTGAAGTGCGGCTTCACAAAGCTGAGCTTGTTCAGCCAGGCATCAACCCGGCCCTTGAGGGTGAAGAAGAGCGGCATCTTATCGGTGCCGAGCTTGTCGATCATCACGAAAGTATCTTTGCCGTACACTTCGGCAATATCGAAGATATCGCGGTGCATATATTCACCCGCTACCGGCAGATGGGTGAACTCTGCCAGGATATGACGGCGGATCTCACCCAGCACGGCGGGGTCGTTAGTGCCGATATAAAATACCTGCTGCTGTGGCTCAGTCGGAAAGGTATCCAGACGCACGGCAAACACGGCAAGCTTACCGGCGCAGCCGGAGGCTTCAAACAGCCGGCGGGCGTCAGCGTTAAAGCGCGCCGGCGTATCGGCGTGAATGTCACGTACCCGCCCGGCGTATTCATGGTCCGAGGCGTGGCGCTCATCCCAGCGGACATCGCTCTGCTGCCAGCGCTCATCATCCAGCCGCCCGAGGATCTCTTCCGGTGAGTGGCCCAGATCGATTCCCAGATGGTTAACCAGCTTGAGTTTACCGCTGGCGTCTACCTGCGCAAACAGCGCCATCTCACTGTAGGCCGGGCCGCGTTTGATCAGCGAGCCGCCGGAGTTATTACAGATCCCGCCCAGCACCGACGCACCGATACAGGAGGAGCCGATGACCGAGTGCGGCTCGCGCCCGAGCGGTTTGAGCGTTTTTTCCAGCTGATAGAGCGTGCTGCCGGGAAACGCGAGGATCTGTTTGCCGCCATCAATCAGCTGCAGCCGGTCGAGACGCAGGGTGCTGACGATCACCACCGGACGATCGTAATCATTGCCGTTAGGCGTGGAACCCTCCGTCAGGCCGGTATTTGCCGCCTGCATCAGGATAATGGCGTCCGCGCTGACCAGCGCCTGCAGGACCCGCCAGAGTTCAAGCAGCGACCCCGGAAAGACCACCGCCAGCGCATCGCCTGCGCCGGAGCGAAAGCCGGTACGATAGCGCGCGGTCTGTTCCGCATCAGTCAGCAGATGAGAGGCACCAACCAGACGGCGCAGGTCGGCAACCAGTGCAGGGTGAGAAAGGTGAGAATTCATGAGCCTGTCCTTGTCGTTAACGTGGCGTTTCTACTGTAGCACGCGGCGCGGCTCTGGTCGCCGTGTGACAAAGGCGGCTACCTGCTATCCTCATCTTGTGGCACACTGCCCCGGTAATCTTCATTGTGCGCAGTTACTTAAGAGAACCCAACCTGATGAAATGGATTTACTCTGTTAGCCTCGCGGTCTCCCTGGCTCTGCAGCCGGCGTTTGCCGATACGCTGCGTGAAACACATCCCATGACGGAGCAGGCGCGCGACGCGTATGTCAGCCAGCTGCTCAGCAAAATGACGCTGGACGAAAAGATTGGCCAGATGCGGCTGATCAGCGTCGGACCCGACACGCCGAAAGAGGCGATTCGCGACATGATCCAGCAGGGTCAGGTTGGGGCGATTTTTAATACCGTCACCCGTCAGGATATCCGCGCCATGCAGGATCAGGTGATGCAGTTAAGCCGCCTGAAAATTCCACTCTTCTTTGCCTACGATGTGGTGCACGGGCAGCGCACTATTTTTCCGATTCCGCTGGGCCTTGCGGCCAGCTGGGATCGCGATGCAATTGGTGAAGTGGGGCGTATTTCTGCTTATGAGGCCGCAGATGATGGTCTGAATATGACCTGGGCGCCAATGGTGGATGTCAGCCGCGAACCGCGCTGGGGGCGCGGCTCAGAAGGCTTTGGCGAAGATACCTATCTTACGTCGCAGATGGGCAGCACCATGGTCAGAGCGATGCAGGGCAAAAGCCCGGCCGATCGTTACGCCGTGATGACCAGCGTGAAACATTTTGCCGCCTACGGCGCGGTAGAAGGGGGGCGTGACTACAACACTGTAGATATGAGTCCGCAGCGGCTGGCGCAGGACTATCTGCCGCCTTATAAAGCCTCGCTCGATGCCGGCAGCGGTGGCGTGATGGTGGCGCTGAATTCGCTGAACGGCACCCCGGCCACCGCGGATGGCTGGCTGCTGAAAGATCTGCTGCGCGACCAGTGGAAATTCAAAGGCATTACCATCAGCGATCACGGTGCGATTAAAGAGCTGATCAAACATGGTGTGGCGAGCGATCCGCAGGATGCGGTGCGCATTGCGCTGAAGTCAGGCATCGACATGAGCATGAGCGATGAGTACTACAGCAAATATCTGCCGGCGCTGGTGAAAAGCGGGGCGGTGAGTATGCGTGAAATTGATGATGCCGCCCGTCACGTGCTCAACGTCAAATATGACATGGGGCTGTTTAACGATCCGTACAGCCACCTCGGACCGCAGAGCAGCGATCCGCAGGACACCAACGCGGAGAGCCGTCTGCACCGTGCTGAAGCGCGCGACGTGGCGCGTAAGAGCATGGTGCTGCTCAAGAACTGGCACGAAACGCTGCCGCTGAAGCGTGACGCGACCGTTGCGCTGGTGGGGCCGCTGGCGGACAGCCAGCGCGATATCATGGGCAGCTGGTCAGCCGCGGGCGTGGCAAAGCAGTCGGTGACGCTGCTGCAGGGGATGCGCAATGCCATGGCAGATAAAGGCACGCTGCTCTACGCCAAAGGGGCTAACGTTTCTGACAACAAAGGTATTCAGGGCTTCCTCAACCTCTACGAGCAGGCGGTCAGCGTCGATACACGCACCCCGCAGCAGATGATTGATGAGGCGGTAGCCCAGGCAGAGAAGGCGGACGTGGTCGTCGCTGCGGTGGGTGAGGCGCAGGGCATGGCGCATGAAGCGTCCAGCCGCAGCGAACTGGCGATCCCCGCCAGCCAGCAGAAATTACTGGCGGCTCTGAAAGCCACCGGCAAGCCGCTGGTGATTGTGCTGATGAATGGCCGGCCGCTGACGCTGGTGAATGAAGACCGCATGGCGGATGCGATGCTGGAAACCTGGTTCAGCGGCACCGAAGGCGGCAATGCTATCGCGGACGTGCTGTTTGGCGATTACAACCCTTCCGGCAAGCTGCCGGTCACGTTCCCGCGGTCAGTGGGACAGATCCCGCTGTATTATAATCATCTGCCAACCGGGCGGCCTTATAATCCGGAAAAACCCAATAAATATACTTCTCACTACTATGACACCATCAACGGCCCGCTCTATCCGTTTGGTTACGGCCTGAGCTATACCCGCTTTACCGTTTCACCGGTGACGCTCTCCGCCCGCACGATGCCGCGCAGCGGCAGCATTGAAGCGAGCGTAACGGTGACCAACAGCGGTAAACGTGACGGGGCAACGGTGGTACAGATGTATCTCAACGATCCGGTGGCGAGTATCAGCCGTCCGGTTCAGGAGCTGCGCGGCTTCCGGCGCATTATGCTGAAAGCTGGTGAGTCACAAACCGTGCGCTTTACGATTGATGCTGACGCGCTGAAATTCTGGAATCAGCAGATGCAGCACGTGGCGGAACCTGGCAAATTTAACGTTATGATTGGCCTGGATTCCGTACGCACTCAGGATGCGCAGTTCGACTATCTTTAACGGATAACCGCGTCTCCCGGTCGCCAGGCCGGGAGCGCTATCCCTGACGCCTTTTTATCCGACACCACGCCACCATGACGCTTCGCAATCGCATTGAACAGCAGATCTTTCGCCTTAACGGGCTGGCACTCAACGAGTTTGACCTCTCGCAGCCGCCTGGCGATCCCGGCCTGTTTGGCCCCGACTCCACTATCTGGCGCATCCACGGTGATTTTCCGGCGATGCTCTGCGGCGGTATCAGCGCCCTGATGCTGCAGATGCTGCATCCGGCGGCGCTGGCCGGGGTCTGGGATCACTCCAGCTTCCGTCAGGATATGCTCGGCCGGCTGCGCCGCACCAGCCAGTTCATCGCCGTAACGACCTTCGGCAATAGTGCTGATGCCCGGACGCTGATTGATCGGGTGAAGCGGATCCATCTGCAGGTTAGCGGCACCGACAGCAACGGTAATCCTTACGCTGCCAGCGATCCGCATCTGCTGACCTGGGTGCACGTGGCGGAAACCAGCCGTTTTCTGGCAGCCCATCTGCGCTATAAAAACCCGACGCTCAGCCGGGCTGAGCAGGATCGCTACTATCAGGAGGCGGCGCAGGTGGCGATTGCGCTGGGCGCAGAGCAGGTGCCGTGCAGCGTGACCGACGTCGCGCACTATCTGGAGGCGATACGTCCGGAACTCTGTTTTGATGCGCGCACGCAGGAGGTGATGGCGCTGCTGATGAATGCGCCGGCACCCGGCTGGCAGGCGCGACCGGCAATGCGCACGATGCTGCAGGCGGGCATCGGTCTGCTGCCGGCGTGGGCACAGCAGCAGCTGCAGCGCCCGGTCAGCCCGCTGACGCAGTGGCGTACCGATCGGCAGATGCTGCTGCTGGCGCGCCTGCTGCGCTGGTCGATACAGCGCGGCGCCTGGTCACGGGCGATGCAGCGTATGGGGCGTGACGCCCGCTACCGCTGAAGCAAAGCCAGGCGCTCAGCGCGAGCGCAGCCGCACTTTGAGAGTTTTACCCTTGTCTCACATGGCGCGAGTGCCGATCCTGCTCTATTCTCGGGGAAAATGGATCCCTCCAGGCATTGTCGAGGCGTTATGACCAGTTACCCTCTGATTGCTGAGGTGCCGAATCAGCAACATACTTTAACCGCGATCGTCGAACAGGATGCGCGCACCGCCTATTTTTATATCTGGCCCAGCGACCTGTTTCGCAGCCAGTACGCTGTTCGCGGCTGCTGGCTGCGCAACCTTCTGCCGGCACCGGCAGAGGAAGATCGTGAAGCGATGGAGCAGGGGATCGCGCCGCTGCTGAGCGCAGAGTATTGCCGCACGCTGGAGGCGGAGCCGATGCTCGATCCCGCAGGCCTGCAGGTACTGTGGGAGCCGGATGATACCGGGGCTGCCCTGTGGTACTACGGTCAGTTGCTGGCGGTGATCCCCGGCTGGAGTCTCTATCAGAGCAAACAGGTCAGCTTCTCAGCCGGCTGTATCAGGAAAAACCGCCTGACGGCGCCGCTGGGTTCCGCCTCTACCAATGAATACTATGCGCGTGCTGAGCAGCAGCGTCACTTCTGGCGCGACTGGCACGACGACCAGCAGTGGGAAAAAATCCAGCATGAAATGCTGCAGGTCTACCAGGCGCGGTGGGGTGAGTCGGTCAAATATTATGCTATCGATCAGGGCAGCTGGCCGCCGATGGCGCTTTCTCAGCACTGGCACAACGGCGTCTGGTATTTTGTCACGCTGGGAATGAGCATTCGTCCGATGCCGCAGGTCGATTATCTGTTTGAAGAGCTGGCCCCCCAGTACCGGCGGGTTGAGCTGGCGCTGGCGGTAGATGGCGAGGTGATGACCGAGGCCAACGCGGTGCAGATGGCGAGCGCGCTGGCTGAGTTTGCCCATCTGCCGTGGGCGCGGCTGACGTGGATTGGCGAAGGGCATACGCTGGCATCTGAAGTGGCACCGGTCGGCTTTGAAAGTTTTCTGCTGGCTAACGCGCTGGCACCGGAGGCGGCGTCGCTGCGATTGCCGAAGCGCGACGGCGATCGGCCGGAACTGCTCTGGGCGACGCCGATCACCGAAGCGGAGCGCCACTTTGCGCAGTCGGATGAACAGGGCGGTCAGCAGCTGCTTCAGCGGCTGCTGGCCGAGGGCAACAGCCATATCTTCCGCCCGCGTCAGGAGGTGGTGGCGCCGCCTCAGTAAACGCCCGCCCTTCTTCTGTGAAGAGGGGCGCGCTGTCTCCAGGCAGGCAATTCTCCGCTCTGCTGACCGCCGGTTATTCTTACCCTATAAAAATAGTCACCCGATTCAACTATTTGCTTTTTTTGTGATCCCGCGCCTCTCAAGTTCCCCATTAACACGCCGTTAACCTCGATCAGGCAACTCGCCAACCAGGGTAAGGGCATCCGAATGTTTAAAACGACACAATCCCGTTTTACCGCGACGCTGGTCGCATTTTTTGTTGTGCTGATGCTGGTCACTGTAATGGTGATCAATCAGTTTATCGCACCGCAGCTGAGTCAGAATGAGAGCCGCCTGGTGCGCTATGAAGTTGATGGTCTGGCCGGACGCATTGTTGAACAGATGAACCGGGTTCAGGCGCAGCAGCGGGCGATAACGGAAGCAGCGGGCGTGATGGAGAGCGCAACGATAGAAACGCTGCTGCCGGCGCTGGTAAACCAGTACCAGGATAGCAACGTATTTGGCGGCGGGATCTGGCCGCTGCCGAACCGGCGCGATCCGGCAAAAGAGAAAGACAGCACTTTCTTTGCGCGCAATGCCAGCAATCAGCTGCAGGTCAATACCTACTGGAACTCCGATGCGGCCGATAAGTACTGGGAGCAGCCGTGGTACAAAGCGGGTATGGCCGCAGCAAAAGGGCAGTGCGCCTGGGCTAAAGCCTATCAGGATGCGGCCAGCCCGCAGCCGCGTACCAACTGTGCGATGGCTATCTATCGCGACGGCAGCGTCTGGGGCGTCGCCACAATTGACGTCACGCTGGGCTTTTTTAATCAGCTGGCGAAGCAGATGGGTGACGCCATTAAAGGCCGCGTGCTGATTGTTGAAGCGGATGGCAAAGTGGTCGGGAACGCGGCGCTACTGGACGGTGCGCCAAAGCTGGAAAACCTGAGCGATACCCGGCTGCCGATGGCCGCTGCGCTGAAGTCGCTGCTGACGCAGGCGGGGAGTGAGCCGGCGCAGACCACGTTTAGCGGTGAGGATGGTGAGCATACGCTGTTCCTGCAGGCGATCCCCGGCAGCCCGTGGTATCTCGCCAGCGACGTGCCCTCCAGCCTGCTGGATGCGCAGACGCACAGTATGCTGACGCGGCTGGGGGTGGTGCAGATCCCGCTGGCTATTATTCTGCTGCTGGTATCGCTGGGCTTTGTCCGCGCAATGATGAAGCGTCTGGGCGTGCTGCATAAAAATATTGAAGCACTCTCAACCGGCGGCGCCGACCTCACACAGCGCCTGCCGTCCAGCAATAGTCCGGAATTTAACGCCGTGGCTGAGAGCTTTAACCAGTTCATCAGCTACCTGCAGGGGCTGATGCGTCAGGTGGGCGACAGCGCGCTGGCGATCACGGCGGCCTCGCGCGAAATTGCCAGCGGCAACGCCGATCTCTCGGCGCGCACCGAATCGCAGGCCAGCTCCATTGTCGAGACGGCAGCCTCAATGGAGGAGCTGACCGGCACCGTGCGCCAAAACGCCGATAACGCCACCCATGCTAATCAGCTGGCTGACGGTGCGGCCACCGTGGCGGCACGCGGCAGTGAAGTCGTGCGTCAGGTCGTGACCACCATGGGGGAGATCCACCACTCATCGCGTAAAGTCGTCGACATCATCAGCGTCATCGACAGCATCGCGTTTCAGACCAATATTCTGGCTCTGAACGCGGCGGTTGAAGCGGCGCGCGCCGGAGAGCAGGGGCGCGGTTTTGCCGTGGTAGCCTCAGAAGTACGCAACCTCGCGCAGCGCTCAGCTAACTCAGCGCGGGAAATTAAAAAGCTGATTGAAGAGTCAGTGGCAAATATTGATACCGGCAGCCAGCTGGTTGAACAGGCGGGACAGACCATGGATGAGCTGATGCAGGGCGTCAGCAGCGTCACCACCCTGATGAGCGAAATTATGTCTGCCAGCCGTGAGCAGAGCATGGGTATCGATCAGGTTAACGTCGCGATCACGCAGCTGGATGGCAGCACGCAGCAGAACGCCGCGCTGGTAGAGCAGGTCTCTTCAGCCGCGCGTGCGATGGAGGAGCAGAGCGTGCAGCTGGAACAGGTGGTGCAGAGCTTCAGACTATAACCGCACTCATCACCATTGCGGCGGCTTACATGCTGCCGCAATCTCATCATGCTTTACCTCTGCATACCTTCTTCTTCGCCGATTCAGATTATGCCTGCTAAGCTTATTTTTTACCGCGCCAGCGCACGAAACGTGCGCGTTTTTCTCCGCTGCTGCCACGGCGATTGTGTACAATAGCAGGGATTTTTCTGAAGGAGCCCTCATGCCTGCCATAGAAGTTATTCTTGTTGACCACCTCGATCGTCCCACCGGCAAGATGGAAAAGCTGGAAGTGCATGAAAAAGGCTTACTGCATCGCGCAGTAACGGTTTACGTGTTTAATTCGCGTCATGAGCTGCTGCTGCAGCGGCGTGCCAGCAGTAAATATCACTGCGGCGGACTCTGGAGTAATACCTGCTGCAGCCATCCGTTTCCGCAGGAGCCAACGCTCGATGCCGCTGAGCGCCGTCTGCGTGAAGAGATGGGACTGAACCTGGCGCTGACGCCGGTCTTTGAGCTGAGCTACAATCTGCCCCTCAGCAACGGTTTGATTGAACATGAGTATGGCCACGTCTTTTTTGCCATCAGTGATGAAGAGCCGGTGCTGAACCCGGAAGAGGCGGACGCCTGGTGCTACCGTTCAGTCGGGCAGATCCAGCAGCAGATGGAGACCGAGCCGGAGCAGTTTACGCCGTGGTTTCTGCATACCTTCCCGCGCATCCCGCATACGCTGGGTGACTTTCGCCTGACCGCCTGACACGCCTCTCTTTGGACACACCTCGCACCTTCTGTGCGGGGCAATTTTTGCCCGGCTTAACAAAACAGACGTAAACTCTGCGCTTTTTTCCCGTCGCCTGCTGCGCCAGGCTACGCTTGTTTATCACCAGGTGCTAAACAGGGCATAAGGAAAACATCATGATTAAACAGGGGTTACTGGGGCTGATTGCCCTGTCGCTGAGCATGGGCGCGGTGCACGCCGCCGATGCGGTCAAGGTCGGGTCGAAGATCGATACAGAAGGTTCGCTGCTGGGCAATATTATTCTGCAGGTGCTCAATAAGCACGGGGTCAAAACCGTCAACAAAATTCAGCTCGGCAATACGCAGGTTGTTCGCGGTGCCATCATTGCGGGCGAGCTGGATATCTATCCGGAATATACCGGCAACGGCGCTTTCTTTTTTAACGATGAAAAAGCGAGCGCGTGGAAAAATGCGCAGCAGGGCTATGAGAAAGTCAGACAGCTCGATGCAGAGAAGAATCATCTTATCTGGCTGACGCCGGCACCCGCCAATAACACCTGGACCATCGCCGTGCGTGGCGACGTGGCGCAGCAGCATAAGCTGAACTCGCTTGACGATCTCAGCGCATATCTGAAACAGGGCGGCACGTTCAAACTGGCTGCTTCTGCGGAGTTTATTGAACGCGGGGATGCCCTGCCGGCGTTTGAAAAAGCGTATAACTTCAAACTCAGTCAGTCACAGCTGCTTTCGCTGGCAGGCGGCGATACGGCGGTCACTATCAAAGCCGCGGCGCAGCAAACCTCAGGCGTCAATGCGGCGATGGCGTATGGAACGGACGGCCCGGTCGCGGCGCTGGGACTGCAGACGCTGAGCGATCCGAAAGGCGTACAGCCAATCTATGCGCCGGCGCCGGTCGTGCGTGAAGCGGTACTGAAGCAGTATCCGCAGATGGCAGAGTGGCTGCAGCCGGTGTTCAGCAAGCTGGATGAAAAAACGCTGCAGCAGCTTAATGCGCAGATTGCGGTAGAAGGGCAGGACGCCAGCCAGGTCGCAACCGCGTGGCTGCAGCAGAACAAGTTGCTGTAAAAGGTGCGACAGCTGCTGTTGCGCCCCGGCCGTCAGCCGGTCACGCTGCTGCTGACGGCGCTTATCACGTTAACGCTGCTGACGCTGCCGTTTCTGCGCTTTGCGGCTAACCGGCTGGTATCGGGCGAGCCGCTGATGGTGTGGCAGGTTGCGCACGCCGGCTGGCTGGCGCTGCCGGTCGCACTGCTCTGGCTGAGCCTGTTCGGACCGCCGGACCGGCGTACGGCTCTGCTAACCCTGCTGGGCGCGCAGGGACTGTTTGCACTGCTTATTGGCCTCGGCGGCAGCGGTGCCAGCGAGCTGGCGCACAGCAGTTCACCGCTGGCGCGCACGGCGTTTGGCAGCGGTTTATGGTGTGCGGCCGGATTAACCCTGCTGCTGGCAGCAGAAGCGATCAGGGCAATAAGCCGGCAGGCTGTCTGGCGTATTCTGCTGAATCTGCAGACCGGCGTGCTGCCGCTGCTGCTTTTACTGACCGGCTGGCTGGATCAGCTTGCGCTGCTGAAAGAGTATGCCAGCCGCAGCACCACGTTTCATGCGGCCTTTAGCCAGCATCTGCTGCTGGTCTGCGGTACGCTGGTGCCGGTGCTGCTGGTGGGAGTGCCGCTGGGGCTGGCCATAGCGCGACGTCCTGGCTGGCAGCGGCCGGTATTCAGCCTGCTGAATCTTATCCAGACCATTCCCTCTGTGGCGCTTTTCGGGCTGCTTATCGCGCCGCTGGCCGGACTGGCTGCGCATTTTCCCCTGCTTGGCCGTTTTGGCATCAGCGGTATCGGTATGGCGCCGGCGCTGATTGCGCTGGTGCTCTATGCGCTACTGCCGCTGGTACGCAGCGTGGTCGCCGGGCTGGAGCAGGTGCCGCCTGAAGTACGCGAAACCGCACGCGCCATGGGCATGAGTTCCGGACAGCAGTTCTGGCAGGCAGAGCTGCCGCTGGCGCTGCCGGTCTGGCTTGCCGGTTTGCGGGTGGTAGTGGTGCAAACCGTGGGTCTGGCAGTCGTCGCGGCGCTGATTGGTGCGGGCGGCTTTGGGGCTATCGTCTTTCAGGGATTGCTGAGCAGCGCGCTGGATCTGGTTCTGCTGGGGGTGATCCCGGTAGTGGCGCTGGCGGTACTCTGTGATGCGCTGCTGCGGCTGCTGTCCGCGCTGCTGGAGAGAAAAGATGATTGAATTTCACAACGTGAGCAAACAATTTGCCGGTAAAACGGCGATTTCGGATCTCTCTTTGCAGATCGGGCAGGGGAGTTTTACGGTCCTGATCGGCACCTCCGGCTCCGGCAAATCGACCCTGCTGAAGATGATCAACCGGCTGGTGGAGCATGACAGCGGCGAGATCCGCTTTGCGGGGGAGCCTATCGGCCAGATGAACGTCCGCGCACTGCGCCGGCGCATCGGCTACGCCATTCAGTCAATCGGCTTATTCCCGCACTGGAGCGTGGCGAAAAACATCGCCACCGTGCCATCGCTGCTGGGCTGGCCCGCGCAGAAAATTGCGGCCCGGGTGGCAGAGCTGCTGGCGCTGCTGAATCTTGATCCCCGGCTGGCGACCCGCTATCCGCATCAGCTCTCCGGCGGGCAGCAGCAGCGGGTGGGGGTAGCGCGCGCGCTGGCTGCCGATCCGGAACTGCTGCTGATGGATGAGCCTTTCGGGGCGCTCGATCCGGTAAACCGTCAGGCGCTGCAGCAGGAGATGCTGCGCATTCAGCGGCTCACTGGCCGCACCATTGTGCTGGTGACGCACGACATTGATGAGGCGCTGACGCTGGCTGACCAGCTGGTATTGATGGATAACGGTAAGATTGTGCAGCAGGGCGCACCGGTTACGCTGCTAACGCAGCCCGCCAGCGACTTTGTCCGCAACTTTTTTGGCCGCAGCGAGCTGGGCGTGCGGCTGCTGGCGCTGGGACAGGCGGGCAGCATGGCGCGCCGCGGCGAATGGGTTGATGCCGAGCCCATTACTGCTACGCTGTCGCTGCGTGAAGCGCTGTCGCAGTTTATTGCGCGCGGGACCGATACCTTACCGGTGGTGGATCAGCAGCAGCAGCGGGTGGGTGTGCTGCATTTCAGCGATCTGCTGCGCCCGCGGGAGGCGCAATGAAGCGCCTGTTACGCGAGCCGCTTAGCTGGCTGATTACGCTGTTTTTACTGCTGCTGTGGGGATTACCGCACAGTGAAGCGCTGTTTGCCTGGTGGTTTCCCCGGCTGGAGCGTCCGCTCTATCAGCAGGAGAGCTTCTGGCGTCTGACGCTGGCCCATCTCTGGCTGGTAGCCAGCGGCACCCTGCTGGCAACGATTGTGGGCGTGGGCGGGGCAATTTTCGCCACGCGCCGCGCTGGCGAGGCGTTCCGGCCAACGCTGGAGACGCTGGCTGCGGCAGGACAGACCATTCCGCCGGTTGCGGTGTTAGCGATTGCCGTGCCGGTGATGGGATTTGGCGCAACGCCTGCGCTCGTAGCGCTGTTTCTGTATGGTGTGCTGCCGGTATTGCAGGGGACGCTGGCGGGTATTGAGAGCGTGCCGGCCAGTAACCGGGAGATCGCAACCGGACTTGGCATGGGACCGTGGCGGCGCCTCTGGCAGATTGAACTGGCGCTGGCTGCGCCGGTGATGATGGCGGGTATACGCACATCGGTGATGATCAATATCGGGACTGCGGCTATCGCGTCAACGGTAGGCGCGGCCAGCCTGGGCTCGCCCGTGATTATTGGTCTGAGCGGCTTTAACACCGCCTATGTCATTCAGGGAGCCATACTGGTTGCGCTGCTGGCACTGATTTGCGACCGGCTGCTGGAGCGGGTGCAGCGCTGGTTTACCGGGTATGCAGAATAAGGCTGTAACCTACCAGCATCATGCCACCCATACCGCCTATCGCCATGATTGCGAACAGCGTGCCGATAAATATTTTATTCCAGTTCATTGCAGTACCTGATTAATGCTGTGAGTCAGGCATAATAACGCGCGCCCGGCAGAGGAAAAAGGCCTGACGTGCGGTTTTACATTAAGCCGGTTCATGCATCTGTATGGAAAAACCCTGCGCCTGCCAGTGCTCAAACTGCTCCTGCTGACGCCGCGTTGGCCGTTTTCCGGTCCAGATAAACAGATGCTGGCCCGGAAAGAGTTCAGGACGCGGCATATCCAGCGGTTCAGCCAGCACATCCATACGCCAGCCGTGCTGCGCCAGACGCCAGGCTTCCAGCCAGATGCGGGTGCGATCTTCCACTGCCCAGCCGATAATCAGCGCATCTTTACCTGGTTTTTTGCGGGCACCTGACAGACAAAACGCGACGTAATCGATGATAGCGCCGTCCAGCAGGCTGCACATGGTGCGGGCGGTGTTTTGATCGAGGCCCAGACGCTGGCGCACCGGAACAAAAACGTGATCGATCAGTGCATCAATCGGATGCTCACGACCGATGGTGGCAATCTTGGTGCGCAGCTTTGACGCGCGAACGTGACGCAGCACGCTCATCAGCTCTTCCTGCAGCGCCGTCCAGCCGTCGTGCACGTTGACCGTTTCACCCTCAAGCAGCGCTTTTACTTTACCAACGGGCACGCCGCTCTCTATCCAGCGTTTAATCTCTTCAATACGCTGAACATCTTCATCATCAAATTGTCGATGACCACCTTCGGTGCGCTGGGGCTTTAACAGACCGTAACGTCGCTGCCAGGCGCGAAGTGTTACCGGGTTTATTCCACAGCGCTCGGCAACATCGCCGATACTGTATAAGGCCATAATGTCCTCAAATATTGCGACCTGCATAAAAATACCTTAACCGTCGGGGCTGCCTTGTACAATCTTTATTTTATTGTACAACTTGAGTTTTTTCCCGATTTTCGGTTAATTCTCAAATAAGAGAGTAATTTCTCATATCTGAGAGGGCACTATGTCAGTAACTGAAACGGATAACCGGCTGGCGCTGCGGCTCGCTGAGCTTCGTGAACAGCAGGGCTGGTCGCTGGATGAACTCGCTCAGGCTACGGGCATCAGCCGGGCCTCATTGTCGCGCATTGAACGCGCTGAGACCAGTCCTACCGCCGCATTACTTAACCGGTTATGTCATGCTTATAACATGACAATGTCACGTTTGCTGCAGGAGGTCGAAGATGAGACGCTGCTGCTGATAAAAGCTGACCAGCAAACCTGCTGGCGCGATCCCGATAGCGGCTTTCAGCGTCGCACCCTTTCTCCTCCTGCAAGGCAGTTTAAAACAGAATTGATTGAAGGGGTACTCCCGCCAGGCGCACATATTTATTATGACACGCCTCCTCTTCAGGGGCTTGAGCAGCATATCTGGCTGCAGAGCGGCGGCTTAACGATCGTGATGGAGCAGCAGCGCTGGACGCTGGCTGCCGGCGATTGCCTGCGTTTTCACCTGACGGGACGCTCCGCCTTCAGCGCCGATGCGCAAGCGGGCGCCCGCTATATTCTGGCGGTATGCAAACCATGATCGCGTTTTCTCAGCTTACGGCTGCCAGCGCAGCACACGCTATCGCTCCGCTGAGCGATCTGCTGCAGGCCTGTGTTGCAGACGGTGCCAGCGTGGGGTTTACCGACGCCGGCGATCGGGAGGTTATAGAGCGCTTCTGGCAGGCGAGAGCCGCTGCGCTGGCAGATGGAAGCCATATTTTGCTGGTGGCCTGGCAGGATCAGATTCCGGTGGCGACCGTAACGCTGAGCGGCAGTCCGATGCCTAACGGTTATCACCGCGCAGAAATCAGCAAGCTGCTGGTGCACCCGCAGCAGCGACGGCAGGGCATTGCGCGTCAGCTAATGCTGCAGGCGGAAGAGCTGGCCCGGGCGCAGAAAAAAACGCTGCTGGTGCTGGATACCCGCAGCGGAGACGCGGCCAGCCGGCTCTATCTCTCTCTGGGCTGGCAGGTTGCCGGAGAGATACCGCACTATGCCTGCTCAACGGAAGGGCTCATGGAGGCAACCACCCTGATGTACAAACTGCTGTAACAGTCAGCGGGAGCGAAAAAAGATGCGCTGAGGCTGACGCTGCCAGATTACTGTGTAAAAATACAGGCCGGATTAACTCAACAGTAATAATTATGGCTCTGACAGCAGCGATTAAAAGCCAGATTGCGCAATGGTATAAGGCGCTGCAGCAGCAGGTTCCTGACTTTATCCCGCGCGCGCCGCAGCGCCAGATGATCGCCGAAGTGGCAAAAAGTCTGGCGGGCGATGAGGGGCGCCATCTGGCTATTGAAGCCCCTACCGGCGTGGGTAAAACGCTCTCTTATCTGATCCCCGGCATTGCGGTAAGCCGTGCCGATGAAAAACGGCTGGTGATCAGCACGGCTAACGTGGCGCTGCAGGATCAGATTTTTACCAAAGATCTCCCGCTGCTGAAAAAGATCATCCCCGATCTCACCTTTACGGCAGCTTTCGGCCGCGGGCGCTATGTCTGCCCGCGTAATCTGGCCGCGCTGGCCGCCAGCGACGATCAGCAGGGCGACCTGCTGTTCTATCTGGATGAAGAGGCGGTGACCGGCTCAAAAGAGGAGCAGAAAATCTGTTCCGGGCTGGAGAAAGATCTCAGCCGCCATACATGGGATGGCCTGCGCGATCACGCGGAGAAGGCGATTGATGACAGCCTGTGGCGGCGCCTCTCGACCGATAAAGCCAACTGTCTGGCTCACCACTGCCGCTGGTATCGTGAATGTCCCTTTTTTGTCGCCCGGCGCGAGATTGAGCAGGCTGACGTCGTCGTCGCTAACCATGCGCTGGTGATGGCAGCCATGGAGAATGAGTCGGTGCTGCCGCCGGCAAAGCATCTGATGCTGGTACTGGATGAGGGCCATCATCTGCCGGAAGTGGCGCGTGACGCGCTGGAGATGAGCGCCGAGATTACGCCAGGCTGGAGCGGGCTGCAGCTCGATCTCTTCATACGGCTGGTGGAGACGATCATGGCGCAGTTCCGGCCCAAATCGCCCCCGCCGCTGGCCAATCCTGAACGGCTTAAACAGCACTGTGAAGAGATGCGTGAGCTACTGCAGACGCTGAGTCAGGCGCTCAATCCGCTGCTGCCGCCCGATAATCAGCCGGGTGAGTTTCGTTTTGTGCTGGGAGAGCTGCCGGAAACGCTGCTCACGCTCTGCGCGCGGCTGTTTAAGCTCAGCGACGCGCTGCGCGGTCTGAGTGAAGGGCTGCTGAATGAGCTGGGCGAGCAGACCGGTAAGGCGGATATTATGCGCCTGCATAAAGCGATTCTGCAGCTCAACCGGCACTTTGGCTGGTTTGAAGCCATCAGCAAACTCTGGCGGCTGGCCGCGATGGAAAAAGCCTCAAACGCGCCGGTCTCTAAATGGGTTACGCGTGAACTGCGCGAGGGGCAGGCGCACCTGCTGTTTCACTGTGCCGGGATCCGCGTCAGTGACCAGCTGGAGAAGCTGCTGTGGCGTAAAATTCCGCATGTGGTCGTGACATCAGCCACGCTGCGTTCGCTCAGCAGCTTCAGCCGCCTGCAGGAGATGTCGGGACTGAGTGAGAAAGCGGGCGATCGTTTCGTGGCGCTGGACTCCCCGTTTAATCATGTCGACCAGGGCAAGCTGGTGATCCCGCAGATGCGCTATGAGCCGCTGCTGGCAAATGAAGCTGAGCACATCGCCGAAATGGCGCGCTTTTTCCGCCAGCAGATGGCGGAAGGGGAACATAAAGGCGTGCTGGTGCTATTTGCCAGCGGACGGGCGATGCAGCAGTTTGTTGCGCAGCTGCCGGAGCTGCGTCTCACGATGCTGGTGCAGGGCGATCAGCCGCGCTCCCGGCTGGTGACGCTGCATCGCGAACGGGTGGCCGCAGGAAACAGCAGCATTCTGGTAGGCCTGCAGTCGTTTGCCGAAGGGCTCGATCTTAAAGGCAATCTGCTGTCACAGGTGCATATTCACAAAATCGCTTTTCCGCCGGTAGACAGTCCGGTAATTTTGACTGAAGGCGAGTGGCTGAAAAGCCTGCGCCGCTATCCGTTTGAAGTCCAGAGCCTGCCCAGCGCCTCGTTTACGCTGATACAGCAGGTCGGGCGACTGATCCGCAGCCATCACTGTTTTGGTGAGATTGTGATTTACGATCGCCGTCTGCTCAGTAAAAGCTACGGCAGCCGGCTGCTGGCGGCGCTGCCGGTGTTTCCGATCGAGCAGCCTGCGGTGCCGGAAGTGAAAAAAAGCGCCAGGCGCAAACGAAAAGCCTGAGTAGCCGCGCTGAGCGGCTACTCGTTCCGGCCGTCGTATTACGGCGCGCCCAGAGAGCAGGAAGCGAATTTATGGAACTGAATAAAATTATTAAAGAGATTGGGCGCGGTAAAAATCATGCGCGCGATATCGATTTCGACAGTGCGGTGGCGCTTTACAGCGCCATGCTGGCAGAGGAAGTGCCGGAGCTGGAGCTGGGCGCGATCCTGATTGCGCTGCGGATTAAAGGCGAAGGCGAAGCGGAGATGCGCGGTTTCTACCACGCCATGCAGCAGCGTATGCTGCGGCTGCAGGCACCGGCTGGCCGGCCCATGCCGATTGTGATCCCCAGCTATAACGGCGCGCGCCGGCAGGGCAATCTGACGCCGCTGCTGGCGCGGCTGCTGGTAAAGCTGGGCTTTCCGGTGCTGCTGCACGGCGTCAGCGAAGACGCCACGCGCGTAACCAGTGAAGCGGTGCTTGCCGCGTCAGGCATCGCGGCGGTAACGACCGCCGCGCAGGCGCAGGCGGCGCTGGATAACGGCGAGCTGGCGTTTATCACCATCGATAACCTCTGCCCGCCTGTGGCCAGACAGCTGGCGCTGCGCTGGCGGATGGGCGTGCGCAACAGTGCGCATACGCTGGCAAAGCTGGCCACGCCGTTTGCGGAACGCGCCGCGCTGCGTCTTGCCAGCGTGTCGCATCCTGAATATGTGCCGCGCGTCGGCGCATTTTTCCAGGCGATAGATGCGCCCGCTATTTTGCTCAACGGCACGGAAGGTGAGGTGTATGCCAGTCCGCTGCGCTGCCCGGCGATCAACTATATTGCTGGCGCGGCGGCTGAGGCGCAGATCTGGGTTGAGCGGCAGCCGGAACGTGTGGAAGCGCTGCCGGAGAACAAACAGGCTGAAACCACTGCGCGCTGGAGTGATGAGGTGCTGAACGGCACGCGTGCCGTGCCGCAGTCGCTGCGGCTGCAGCTCGCCTGCTGCCTGGTGGCAACGGGTGAAGCGGCAAATTTATCTGCTGCTGAGATCAGGCTGCAGCAGGCGGGCATGTAAGCGCGATGCGCAGGGCGTGCTGTGCACCCGGTTTACCGGACGGCAGCCGCTCAGCGTTTCGCCAGTACGCTCTCCACCAGCTTCTGCCAGAAAGCGATCCCCACCGGCAGCAGCGCATCATTAAAGTCGTAGCTGGCGTTGTGCAGCGGCGCAGAAGGCGCCTCGCCGTCGGCGCCCAGCCAGAAGTAGGCGCCCGGGCAGGCTTCCAGCATACAGGCGAAATCTTCTGACGCCATCGACGGGCTGCACGCCCATTTTACCTGCGCGTCACCCAGCATCTGCTCCGCCACCTCGCGCACCTGTTGTGCCGGGGCAGGGTGATTCGCGGTCACCGGATAGCCGGGATACCAGTGAATGTCACCGCTGACGCCAAACGGCCGCGGCAGTGCGGTCACAAACTCTTCAATCAGGCCGCGCACCCGCTCGCGCACCTCCGGCTGCAGGCAGCGTACCGTGCCGCGCAGCGTGATCTGCTCCGGGATGACATTAATCGCCTCGCCGCCGTGGATCTGCGTCACGCTCACCACGGCGGACGCCAGCGGTGAAAGGCGGCGTGAAGGGATGGTCTGCAGCGCCAGCACCAGCTCAGCCGCCACGACCATCGGATCGGCACCGCTTTCCGGCATGGCTGCATGACAGCTGCGGCCGGAAAGGGTGATCTCAAAGGAGTCGAGCGACGCCATCATCGCTCCCGGATTCACCGCCAGCGTGCCGAGCGGCAATCCGGGCCAGTTGTGCATCGCATAGACGGCATCCATAGGGAAGCGCGAGAAAAGACCTTCTTCTGTCATGCGGCGTGCGCCGCCGAGGTTCTCTTCGGCGGGCTGAAACAGAAAGTGGACGGTACCGCTGAAATCGCGCGTGGCAGCGAGCTGGCAGGCGGCGGCCAGCAGAATGGCGGTATGGCCGTCGTGACCGCAGGCGTGCATGACGCCGGGCCGGGTCGATTTCCACGCCGCGCTGCCTTTCTCCGTAATCGGCAGCGCATCCATATCAGCGCGCAGCCCAATCACCGGTCCCGGACCGTTTTCCAGCGTACCAATGACGCCGGTGCCCGCTATGCCGCGGAATACCTGAAGCCCTGCCTGCTCCAGTACGCGGGCGACCAGCTCGCTGGTCTGCTGTTCCTGATAGCCCAGCTCAGGCAGTTGATGTAACTGATGACGCCAGTTAAGGGCATTTTCCAGCAGGAGAGCAGGCAGACTCATAGCAGAGGGCTCCGTTTGCAACGCGCGCCAGCGCAGGGGATAAGTCATCACTGTAGTGATATGTCGCCGGAGCGTCTATCGCTAAAAGGAATAATTTGGCTATAGATTATATCCTTGTGGAATATATAACCCCGACCGGCAGCGGCTACGCTTCCCTGCGTAACCGGCCGTTACGTCAGCATCGGCAGGTTCAGCCCGTGCCGCACGGCGCACGCCTGCGCCTGCTCATAGCCGGCATCGGCATGGCGCATAACTCCGGTGGCGGGGTCATTCCACAAGACGCGCGCCAGGCGTGCATCCGCTTCAGGCGTACCGTCACAGACAATCACGACGCCGGCGTGCTGGGAAAACCCCATACCGACACCGCCGCCATGATGCAGGCTGACCCAGGTGGCGCCGCCAGCCGTATTCAGCAGCGCGTTAAGCAGCGGCCAGTCAGAGACCGCGTCCGAGCCGTCGCGCATCGCTTCCGTTTCGCGGTTAGGCGATGCCACCGAACCGCAGTCGAGATGATCGCGGCCAATCACCACCGGCGCTTTCAGCTCGCCGCTGCGTACCATCTCGTTGAATGCCAGCGCGGCCAGATGGCGCTCGCCCAGTCCGAGCCAGCAGATACGGGCGGGCAGGCCCTGAAAAGCGATACGCGCCTGCGCCATATCGAGCCAGCGATGCAGATTGAGGTTATCCGGAAACAGCGACTTCAATTTTGCGTCCGTTTTATAAATGTCTTCCGGATCGCCCGAGAGCGCTACCCAGCGGAACGGACCTTTACCCTCGCAGAACAGCGGTCGTATATAGGCGGGAACAAAGCCTGGGAAGTCAAAAGCGTTGCTGACCCCCTCGTCCAGCGCCACCTGCCGGATATTATTGCCGTAGTCCACGGTCGGCACGCCCATATGGTGAAAATCGAGCATGGCCCGGACGTGCACCGCCATGGAGGCCCGCGCTGCCTGTTCAACGCCTTTGGGATTGCGCTGGCGCTCCGCCTGCCAGCGTGCCACCTCCCAGCCCTGCGGCAGATAGCCGTTGACTGGATCGTGCGCAGAAGTCTGATCGGTCACGATATCGGGGCGTATGCCGCCGGCGCGGGCGCGCTTTACCAGCTCCGGCAGGATCTCCGCCGCATTACCCAGCAGGCCGACAGAGATCGCCTCTTTTGCCGCCGTGGCCTGTTCAATCAGCGCCAGCGCCTCATCCAGCGTGCGGGCTTTGTGATCGAGATAGCGGGTGCGCAGGCGAAAATCGATGCGCGACTCCTGGCACTCAATCGCTAATACGCAGGCACCCGCCAGTACCCCGGCCAGCGGCTGTGCGCCGCCCATGCCGCCGAGGCCCGCGGTGAGGATCCAGCGGCCGGCAAGATCGCCGTTATAGTGCTGCCGGCCCGCTTCGGCGAAAGTCTCAAACGTCCCCTGCACAATGCCCTGGGCGCCGATGTAGATCCACGAGCCGGCGGTCATCTGGCCATACATCATCAGGCCGGCGCGATCGAGCTCATGAAAGTGATCCCAGCTGGCCCAGTGCGGTACCAGGTTAGAGTTAGCCAGCAGCACGCGCGGTGCATCGGCATGGGTGCGAAACACGCCCACCGGTTTACCGGACTGGATCAGCAGCGTCTCATCCGGCTGCAGCAGGCGCAGCGAGCGCAGGATCTGCTCAAAACAGGGCCAGTTACGTGCGGCTTTACCGATGCCGCCGTAGACCACCAGATCGTCCGGGCGCTCGGCGACATCGGGATCGAGGTTATTCTGGATCATGCGCCAGGCCGCTTCGATAAGCCAGTTAGCGCAGTGCAGTTCACTGCCATGCGGGGCACGGATTTCGCGGGCCACGGCCTGCGTCAGGGTTTCGCTCATGATTCACTCCTCAGTGCTGGTTCTGGCGCTGGCTCGGCAGCAACGTTATTAGCGCGTCGGGCCACTGCGTACCCGCAGCCCACAGACGCATCGCTTCAATATCGGGTGCCAGCAGGCGGTCGCTGGCAAGAAACGCCACCCTGCTGCGGATGCGCTGCATCTCCTGTTCAAGGGTGGCCGAACTCTGCAGCGGCCGGTGAAACTCAATGCCTTGGGCGGCGGCCATCGCTTCAATGCCGACCACCGCAGCGGTGTTAAAACACATCTCTCCGAGACGACGTGCTGCATAGGTGGCCATAGAGACGTGATCTTCCTGATTCGCTGACGTAGGCAGGCTGTCTACGCTGCCAGGGTGCGCCAGCGATTTGTTTTCTGATGCCAGCGCGGCAGCGGTCACCTGGGCAATCATAAAGCCGGAGTTGACGCCGCCATCCTGCACCAGGAAAGGCGGCAGGCCGGAGAGAGTGCTGTCGAGCAGCAGCGCCAGACGGCGCTCGGAGATAGCGCCTGTTTCGGCTACGGCGAGTGCGATAATATCAGCCGCAAACGCCACCGGCTCGGCGTGGAAGTTGCCCCCGGAGATCACTTCACCGCTGTCGCTGAAAACCAGCGGGTTATCCGAGGCGGCATTGGCCTCAATCTGCAGGACGCGCGCGGCGTGACTGAGATTATCAAGGCAGGCGCCCATGACCTGCGGCACACAGCGAACAGAGTAGGGATCCTGAACCCGTCCGCAGTGAGTGTGCGACTGCAGGATCCCGCTGCCGCTGAGCAGCGAGCTGACGGCGGCGGCGACAGCGATCTGGCCAGGCTGGCCGCGCGCCTGATGAATGCGCGCATCATAGGGTTTAACCGAGCCTTTAATCGCCTCCAGCGAGAGCGCGCCCGCCATCAGTGCGGCGGCAAAGAGATTTTCCGCTTCAAACAGGCCGCGCAGCGCCAGAGCAGTTGAGACCTGGGTCCCGTTCAGCAGCGCCAGCCCCTCTTTTGGCCCGAGCAGAACCGGCGTCAGCCCGGCGCGCGCCAGGCCTTCCGTTGCCGGCAGTCGTTCACCGGCAATGCGCACCTCGCCTTCACCCAGCAGCATCAGCGACAGGTGTGCCAGCGGAGCCAGATCGCCCGATGCGCCCACTGAGCCTTTAGCGGGGATACAGGGCATAACGCCGGCGTTAAACAGCGCCAGCAGGGCGTCTACCAGCTCAATACGGACGCCGGAATGACCGCGCGCCAGACTGATAATCTTGCTGGCGACCACCAGACGCGTGACGTTATCCGGCAGCAGATCGCCGAGACCAACGCTGTGCGACAGCACCAGGTTACGCTGCAGCTCAGCCAGGCGGGCAGCGGGGATTTGCGTTTGTGCCAGCTTGCCAAAGCCGGTATTGATGCCATACACCACGCTGCCGGACGCAACGATATCGTCGACGGTCGCATGGGCGCGGTGAATAGCACTGCGCGCCGCTGGCGTCAGCTGTAACGTCACCGGCTGCTGATAGATAGTGCGCAGGGTCGCGAGATCCACCTCACCGGGTTCCAGGCAGATTTCCTGCAGTGCATGCGACATGATCTACTCCTGTATATACAAGTAAGTGGCGGGGGAACGTCATGCTTCTTGACGTCATACGTCAGGTTACTTCGCCCGCGGTAAACCGAGTGAAGCACAGGTTTATTATTCCTGTCTATACAAGCAGCAAGCGCTATGCCAGTTTCACTGTGATTTGTGAAACATGCCGCACTGCGGGCAGACAGGCTTATCAGCCAGTCTCTTGCACGCTAAAGCAGCAGCTACTGCACCTGCAGCCGCTGCGCTGCACCACTGCATGTCTATACATCTGCCGGGCGGAACAGTAAACTTTCCTTCTCAGAGCAGAAAGGAACAGCAGATGACCGAGCAAACGGCACTGGCGCAGTTAGCCGCCGCCATGGGCGATGAACCGGCACCGATTTACCAGCGCGTTAAACAGGCGATTATCAGTCAGATCCGCGCGGGAGAGTGGAAAGCCAGGCAGCGCGTGCCCTCTGAAAGCGAGCTGGTCAGCGAGCTGGGCGTGAGCCGGATGACCATCAACCGCGCGCTGCGTGAACTCACCGCCGAGGGCTACCTGCTGCGTATGCAGGGAGTGGGCACCTTTGTCGCGGAGATGAAAGGCTACACGGCGATGCTGGAAGTGCATAATATTGCGGATGAGATTGCGCAGCGCGGTCATCAGCACCGCTGCCAGATCCTGACCCTGACGCAGGGGCGGGCGGATCCGGAGCAGGCGGCGCTGCTGGGCATGCGCACCGGTCAGCCGTTATTTCATTCGCTGATGGTGCATTACGAAAACGATCTGCCGGTACAGCTGGAAGATCGCCTGGTGAACCCGCAGATGGCGCCGGACTACCTGAAGCAGGATTATCACAGCGTTACCCCTTATACCTATCTGATGCGGGTCGCGCCGCTGACCGCCGGCGAGCATATTGTTGAGGCGGTACTGCCCGATTTACGCCAGCGCAGGCATCTCGCGCTGGAGGAGCATGAACCCTGCTTATTGATTCGGCGGCAGACGTGGAGCGACAGTAAGATCGTGACCTATGCGCGGCTGCTCTATCCTGGCTCGCGCTATAAGCTGCTGGGTCGTTTTAAAGGACATGGCTGAGCCGGCACCAGAGCAGCCGGGCATCGCGGCTTTGCGGCGACAGCGTCAGCGCCTCATCCAGCCACCAGATGCCCTGCGACTGGAGCAGGATCTCACCGGAGGCGTACTGCCACGCACCGGCTAACACATACGCCACGCCGTGCCGGCCCGGCTGCGATGCCTGCTGCAGGATGCTGACCTCCGCCCGCCAGCTGTCGCGGCGGGTCATGATATTGAAATCGCTGCAGCGGCCGTGCACCGTCGCCTGCACCGGAGCTTCTCCGGCAAAGCGCCACGGCTGACAGGGCTGCAGCCGGTGCGACAGCCCGCCGCTCTGCAGCAGCGGGCTGTCGCCCTGCAGCAGGGTAATCACCCGGTCTACGCCAGGAAACAGCGAAAAAGGGCCGCTGGCGTCAAGCGTGGCGATGCTGGCGCGCCAGGCGAAGTCCGCCGCGCCGGGGGGAAAGCTGACGATTTCGCGCGTCTCGCCGCCGCCGTTGCGCCAGCGGCTGACCGGCAGCGCGTCGTAGCAAAAGCGGCGGATCACTGCAGCGCCCGCAGCGCGTCGGCCACGCGGATGGCCGCCTGCGCCTCTTCGGCATGCTGGCCGTCAGCGATCACCTGCCGGCCGGCGACAAACGTATCGCGGATCCCGCTGCGCGCGCCGGCAAACAGCCAGCGATTGAGCAGCGCATCGGAAGGGGTTGCGCTGAGCAGCGGGTCGTCGCGCAGTACCAGCCAGTCGGCACGCAGGCCGGGTGCCAGTACGCCGCTGCGGATGCCGCACGCCTGAGCACCTCCGGCTGCGGCCTGCTGCCACAGCAGATCGCCCACCGACGGCTGCTGCGGCAGCGCAAGACGGTTACGCCGCCTGTCGCGCAGCCGCTGCCCATACTCCAGCCAGCGCAGCTCCTCACGGGCGCTGACCGAGACGTGGCTGTCAGAGCCGATCCCCCAGCGCCCGCCCCGGGCAATATAGGCACTCGCCGGAAAAATACCGTCGCCGAGGTTAGCTTCAGTCGTCGGGCATAATCCTGCAACGGCACCGCTCGCGGCGAGCTGCTGCAGCTCGCTCTCATCCGGATGGGTGGCGTGGATCAGGCACCAGCGTGCATCAACGTTAAAGCGGCGCATCAGCCAGGCGATGGGACGCTCACCGCTCCACGCCAGGCTGTCGCTGACCTCTTTTTCCTGCTCGGCAATGTGGATATGGACCGGCAGATCGTCTGGCGCGGCGGTCAGCACGTCGTGCATCTGCGCTTCGCTGACCGCACGCAGCGAATGAAAGCAGACGCCGTAGTTCAGCAGCGGTTTATCTGCGCAGGCCGCGGCCACGCGCTGCAGCTGCTGCAGATAAGCGCCGGTCTGCTGGATAAAACGACGCTGTCCGGCGCTGGCGGGCTGTGCGCCAAAACCGCTGTAGCTGTAAAGCACCGGCAGCAGCGTCTGGCCGATGCCGGTGCGCTCAGCGGCCAGCATCAGCTGCTGCAGCATGGCATCATCCGGGTAGGGCTGGCCCTGCGGATCGTGATGCAGATAGTGAAACTCAGCAACCTGACTGTAGCCCCCTTTCAGCAGCTCAATGTAGAGCCAGGTCGCGATGTCGCCTACCTGCTGTGGCGTCAGCCGCGCCACCATGCGATACATCAGCTCGCGCCAGGTCCAGAAGCTCTCCTGCGGATCGCCCGCCACCTCGGCCAGTCCTGCCATCGCGCGCTGAAAGGCGTGCGAGTGCAGGTTGGTCATGGCGGGAATAACAGCCCCCGCCAGCGGTATGGCAGCGCCCGGCGCGCTCTCTGGCGTAACGCGGGTGATAAAACCGGCGTCGCTAACCTCCAGCGTAACGTGGCTGTGCCAGCCATCTGCCAGCTGAGCGCACGGGGCAAAATAGGTGGTCATGGTTGATCCTTCAGGCTGGAAAGTTGTATATACATATACATACTTTAACCGGGCGTGTAAATCGCCCGCACGCAGGGAACAGGGCATGAGAGACGCGAAGCAGATCGACAGCCTGTGGCTGGGCGCAGATATCGTTACGCTGCGCGACGGGCGCTACAACATCATCACCGATGGCGCGCTGGCCGTGGATAACGGCGTGCTGATATGGGTTGGGGCGCGCAGTGAACTGCCGGCGTTTGCGCCGCGTCAGCGTCATCGGTTCAGCGGCGGCATCATTACGCCGGGGCTGGTGGATTGCCATACGCATCTGCTGTTCGCCGGCGATCGCAGTGCGGAATTTGAGCAGCGCCTGAACGGTGCCAGCTATGCAGAAATTGCTGCGCAGGGCGGCGGCATTTTCGCCACGGTACGCGCCACGCGGTCCGCCTCACAGGAGGCGCTGGTGGCGTCAGCGCGCGGGCGGCTGGCGCATCTGCTGGCAGAGGGCGTCACCACGGTAGAAATCAAATCGGGTTACGGGCTGGATGAAGAGAGCGAGCTGAAAATGCTGCGTGCCATACGCCAGCTGGCAGCCGGCGTGCCGGCTGATGTCATCGCAACCTGCCTGGCCGCACATGCGATCCCGCCGGCGTTTCAGGACAATCCGTCGGGCTGGATCGATATTATCTGCCAGCGGCTGCTGCCGCGGGTAAAAGAGGAGGGACTGGCGGATGCGGTGGATGCGTTCTGTGAACATCTGGCGCTGTCGCCTGCGCAGGTCAGCGCGGTGTTTGATGCGGCGCGCGCGCTGGATCTGCCGGTCAAACTGCACGCTGAGCAGCTCTCGGCGCAGGGCGGGGCGGCGCTGGCCGCACGCTATGGCGCGCTCTCCGCTGACCATCTGGAGTACGCCAGCGAGAAGGATGTCCGCGCGATGGCAGAGCATGGCACCGTTGCTGTGCTGTTGCCGGGCGCGTTCTACCTGCTGCGCGAAACGCAGCGGCCACCGGTCGCCCTGTTCCGCCGCTACGGCGTCCCGATGGCGCTCGCCAGCGACGCCAATCCAGGGACGTCACCCGCGCTTTCACTGCGGCTGATGATGAATATGGGCTGTACGCTGTTTGGCATGACGCCGGAGGAGGCGCTGGCGGGGGTGACGCTGTGGGGCGCGAAGGCGCTGGGTCTGCAGCAGACGCACGGCTCACTGGAGGCGGGCAAAGTCGCCAGCTTCGTTCACTGGCCGCTGACGCGTCCGGGCGAGCTGGCTTACTGGCTGGGCGGCGAACTGCCGTGCCGGGTTATCTATCGTGGAGAAGCACAATGAGCTTTGATTTTACACCGGGCAGGCTGCCGCTGCTGATCTCAATACCGCATGCCGGTACGCAGCTTACGCCGGAGGTTGAGGCGGGGCTGAGTGACGCAGCGCGCCCGCTGCCAGACACCGACTGGCATCTGCCGCAGCTGTACGATTTTGCGCAGGATATCGGCGCCAGCGTGCTGACCGGGCACTATTCCCGTTTCGTTATCGATCTCAACCGACCGCCTGACGACCGGCCGCTCTATACCACTGCCACTACCGGACTCTGGCCAGATACGCTGTTTGACGGCACGCCGGTGTTTAAACCGGGCATGACGCCGGATCGGGCGACGCGTCAGCGCTATCTGCAGACCCTCTGGCAGCCCTATCACCAGCAGCTGCAGCAGGAGCTGGCGCGCCTGAAAGCGCAATATGGCTATGCGCTGCTGTTTGATGCGCACTCTATCGCTTCACGGGTGCCCCGGCTGTTCAGCGGCGTGCTGCCCGATCTGAACCTGGGAACCAGCGATGGCGCCAGCTGTTCAGCGGCGGTGAGCGACGCGCTGGAGCAGGTGTGCAGCGCTCAGCAGCACTATAGCTGGGTACTGAATGGCCGTTTTAAAGGCGGTTATATTACGCGCGCCTATGGTCAGCCGGCGCAGGGCGTCGAGGCGGTACAGCTGGAGCTGGCGCAGCACAACTATATGGATGAGTCGCTGCCTTTTGCCTGGCAGCCAGCGCGCGCCTCACAGCTGCAGCCGGTGCTGCAGCAGCTGATCGGCGCGCTGCTGGCGGCAGGAAAGCGTTAAACGCTTACCGCTTACGCGCGTCCGGGCGAACCAGATCAAAACGCTGCGCCTCACTGATGCCGTAATAGGCAGAAGGCCCGCCGGCGCGCAGAATCGGCTGCGCTCTGGCGGTCTGGTAAATGCCATCCTCCAGCAGGGCCTCATCAATATGAATGGCAACCGCTTCACCCAGCACCAGCCAGCTCTCCAGCTCTCCGCCCTGCGCATCCTGCAGCCGGATCAGCTGCGTCAGGCGACACTCAAAGTTAACCGGGCTCTCTGCCACCATGCTGCAGTCGATATGGGAAGCGGCAACCGGCGTCAGGCCCGCGAGCGCGAACTCATCACTGCTGACCGAAGCGGAGCTTTCGTTCATCGCTTCCGCCAGCGGACGCGTGGCCAGATTCCAGACAAACACCTTGTTTTCGCTGATGTTCTGCACGCTATCTTTCCAGCCGCTGCTGGCAAAGCCGATGATCGGAGGCTGGTAATTAAAGCAGTTAAAAAAGCTGTATGGCGCAAGATTGTCCTGACCGCTGCGGCTCCGGGAGCTGATCCAGCCAATCGGACGCGGACCGATAATGGCGTTCAGCGGATCGTGGGGCAGGCCGTGTCCGGTCCGGGGCTGGTAGCTGTAGCGATGGCGCGTCATAAAAACTCCTGAGTCAGGGTGAAGGCACGTCGCGGCAGGCGGCGTGCGTTGCAGGAAAAAGGGTTCGCAGAGAGTCTGGTGTAAACGTAAAATTGCGGTAAGCGGATTGTGCGCTGGCGGCAGCCGGAGTATCTTACGCCCGCCTTACTTTCCGGAGAGACTATGAATAAGCCAGCCGCCAGTGCGCCCTTTCATCCGCGTAATCGCCATCAGGGGCGTTACGATTTTCCTGCGCTGATTGCCGCGCATCCGCCGCTCGCGCCGAAGGTTCGTCCTAACGGACACGGCGAGCAGTCGATCGATTTCGCCGATCCGCAGGCGGTAATGCTGCTTAATCAGGCGCTGCTGAAGCGCTTTTATAACCTTAACTGGCAGCTGCCGGAAGGGTATCTGACGCCGCCGGTACCAGGGCGTGCTGATTACGTTCATGCGCTGGCCGATCTGCTGGCGGGTGATAACGGCGGCGCGATCCCGCGCGATCTGGACATCATGGATATTGGCTGCGGTGCCAACTGCATTTATCCCCTGATTGGTCACGCCGAATATGGCTGGCGTTTTACCGGAACGGATACCAGCGCTGAGGCGATTACCGCCGCCAGCCAGATTGTGGCGGCTAACCCCGGCCTGCAGCGTGCGGTACGCCTGCGCCGCCAGAAGCAGCCGCAGGCGATTTTCAGCGGCGTGATCCATAAAAATGAGCGCTACCATGCCGTTATGTGTAATCCGCCGTTTCACGCATCGGCAGCTGATGCCGCAGCCGGCAGCCAGCGCAAAGTACGCAACCTGGGACTGAAGCAGAACGCGCCGCTCAATTTTGGCGGTCAGCAGAATGAGCTGTGGTGTGAAGGGGGCGAGCTGGCGTTTATCGGCAGTATGATCGATGAGAGCGTCGCGCAGGGCAGCAGCATTGTCTGGTTTACGTCGCTGGTTTCGCGAAAAGAGAACTTACCGGCGCTGCGCGATCGGCTTGCGGCGGAAGCCTGTGAGGTGCGCATCGTCAATATGGCGCAGGGTCAGAAACAGAGCCGCTTCCTTGCCTGGAGCTTTATGACGCCCGCCACCCGCGCGCAGCGGATGAAGCGCTAAGCGTATTATCTGATAAAAAAGGCCGCCCGGTTACCCGGTGCGGCCTTTTTCAACGCGCGCAGCGCGTCAGGAAACGTGCTGGAGAAACTCGCGCAGGCGTTCGCTTGGCGGCGTGGTGATCAGGGTATCCGGATCGCCATCTTCTGCAATCGTACCTTTATCAATGAAGATCAGACGCGACGCGACTTTCTGTGCAAAACCCACTTCATGCGTGACGATCACCATTGTCATGCCTTCCTCGGCCAGATCCTGCATCACTTTCAGGACTTCATGACGCAGCTCCGGATCGAGCGCTGACGTCGGCTCATCAAACAGCATCATTTTTGGCTTCACGGCCAGCGCCCGCGCAATGGCCACGCGCTGCTGCTGACCGCCGGAGAGCTCAGCCGGAAAATGATGCGCCCGTTCCGCCAGGCCCACTTTGCCCAGCAGCTCGCGCGCCAGCCTGTGGGCCTCCTCTTTTTTCGCGCCGCGGACGCGAATCGGACCAAAGGCAACGTTGTCCAGCGCGCTCATCTGCGGAAACAGATGAAACTGCTGAAACACCATGCCCGCTTCCTGACGGATCAGCCGCTCATCCACTTTCGGATCGTTGACTTTCATGCCGTCCACAATCAGTTCGCCGCTGGTGATCTCTTCCAGTTTGTTGATACAGCGCAGCAGCGTTGATTTACCGGAGCCGGAAGGACCGATAATTACCACCACTTCGCCCTGATTAATTTTCAGATTGATGTCGTGCAGAACCTGCGTCTGACCGAAATTTTTAGAGACGTTTTTAAATTCAATCACAGGATTTTCACCCTTTTCTCAATACGGCGCAGCACAAAGCTCAACACCAGCGTAATAATCAGATAGATAATGGCAACCGCGCTCCAGATCTCCAGCGCACGGAAGTTACCGGCAATAATCTCCTGGCCCTGTCGCGTCAGTTCCGCCACGCCGATAACAATAAACAGCGAGGTATCTTTAATACTGACAATCCACTGGTTGCCCAGCGGCGGGAGCATACGGCGCAGGGCCAGCGGCATAATCACATAGCGCAGGGTCTCGCGGCGTGACAGGCCCAGCGCCAGTCCCGCTTCACGAAACCCTTTGTTGATAGAGAGCACGGCGCCGCGCGTAATCTCAGCAATATAGGCGCCTGAGTTGATCATGATGGTCACGACTGCCGCCGTGAAAGGATCGATGCGCAGATCGGGAAAAGCCATTGGCAGCGCAAAGTAAATAAACATGACCTGCACGACAATGGGCGTGCCGCGGATCAGCTCAATAAATACCAGCGCGACGTTGTTGGTGATCCAGCCGCCGTAGGCGCGGGCAAAGCCAGCCACCAGGCCGATAATCAGGCCGCCTATCAGGCCAAGAACGGAAATCA
Organism: Pantoea sp. M_9; assembly: GCF_008631385.1. Taxonomy (NCBI): domain Bacteria; kingdom Pseudomonadati; phylum Pseudomonadota; class Gammaproteobacteria; order Enterobacterales; family Erwiniaceae; genus Pantoea; species Pantoea sp. M_9. Next base: position 85,070 of record NZ_VWUF01000010.1, read on the forward strand.
GCAGGGTCATTTTGGCGCCTTCGATCAGAATCGGCAGGGCTGGCCAGATGACACTCCAGTCAAACTCCATGGTGTTACTCCGGAATATGTTGCAATGGAAAAGGTAAAAGCAGGGCGCAAAGGGCGCCCTGCTGCATAAGCCTGCTTATGCAGGCATTATTTTGGCTCAGTACCGAACCATTTTTTATAGATTGTGTTGTACGTACCGTTGTCGCGCAGCGTTTTCAGCGCGCCGTTGATTTTGTCACGCAGTTCATCACTGCCTTTTGGCAGCGCCACACCATACTGCTGAGCTTCAATCGACTCGCCAACCGCTTTGAAACGACCTTTACCGGCGGTATTGATAAAGTAGAGAATATTTGGCGTATCGTGCAGCACGGCGTCGGCGCGATTGGTTCCCAGCTCCATATAGGCGTTATCGATATTCGGGAACTGACGTAAATCTTTGGTTTTGATATGCGCTTTAGCGTAGTCGACCGAACCGGTCCCGCTTTTTACCGCAACGGTTTTGCCGTTGAGGTCGTCAATGCCTTTGATATCGTTTTCGTTATTGCGCACCATCACCAGCAGACCGCTTTTATAGTAGCCATCAGAGAAGTCGATAGCTTTTTTGCGTTCGTCAGTAATGGTAATACCGGCCAGGGCCAGATCAACATTTTTGGTTTGCAGAGCCGGAATAATCCCGCTGAAATCCATGGGTTTCAGGGTGTAATCGAGCTTCAGCTCTTTTGCCACCGCATCCCACAGGTCGATATCAAAACCCACATATTTGTCGCCCTGCTTAAATTCAAAAGGAACAAATGCGGTGTCGGTTGCGACAATCAGTTTTTTATCTGCGGCAGTAGAAGAAAGAGAAAAGGCCAGCGCCAGCGCGGCCACAGAGACGTTAAACAGAGACTTCATCATTTTATCCTTTATTGCTCTGCAGACCTGATGGCCTGCACTACGGCTGTCATATGAAAAAACTATGCCAACTTTAATAACAGCCCGAAATTACTGATGGCGGGGCTATCAGCTGACACGATTTTGCAGAAAAATGATCATTTGCACCATCTGTGGGCACTATTATGGTGCATGCGACATTTTTGGTGCAGCCACAGTGTGCATCAGGATGATGACAAGGAAAGGGTGGGATGAAAGAAGTGTTAACAGGGTCAAAAAAGCGGAGCTGAGGCAATAAAAAAGGCGGGTTAACCCCGCCTCTGATAGTTATTCGATATTGGCTTCGATAAACCACAGGAACTTATCGAGGTCACGGGACGCTGCGGTAAAGATATCGGCAGTGTCTTCATCTTTGACTTCGGTGATCGCTTTGCGGGTATCGTTAGCCACAATGGCATAGCGATCGGCCAGCGCTTTGAGGTGATCCTGAACGCTGTGAATGTTCAGCGGATAGCTCTGCAGCGGCGTTTTATCATTCACGACCTGCGTGGTGCCCAGCGCCACACCACCCAGCTGAATAACGCGCTCGGCGATGGTGTCCTGATGTTCGGTGATAGCGGCACGGAAACCATCCAGCATTTCATGTACGCCAATGAAGTTTGCGCCACGCATGTTCCAGTGCGCCTGTTTGGTGATCAGGGACAGGTCAATGAATTCCACAACCAGACGGTTGAGCACCTCAATGGTGGCTTTCTTTTCGCTGTCAGCCACATCATTGCGGGTGTAAATCAGATCGGAAGCGTTGTTTTTAACCAGTTTTGCGGTACTCATCATTTATGTCCTCTAATTGATGTTGTCCTAATCAAGCACGGAAATAAGTATAGCAGCTGTTATAAAATATGCTGAAGCGATCTGGCCGATAGCAGAGATAGATAAAGACATCATGCAGCGCTGCGGATTAGATCATGCATTAGTTCTTAATAATCATATGTTTATTATATATGTCTGAAAGATGTTATCAGTGTGACAAAATAATAACGGCCCGGCAATGCAATAAGGAATGATAATGATTCCGGATGCCGGCGCAGCCTGCTGAAATAACAGGCTGCGATGGACAGCGATAATTAAGCGTAATTCAGGTGACTTCTTTCAGACGGGCTTTCTGGCGCATGGTCAGCGTGGTGCCTGCCGACGCGGTGATAATCGCCAGCAATCCTGACCACTGCGGCAGGGTGAGCTGTTCACCCAGAAACAGCATGCCGGAAAGGGCGGCTACAGCAGGTTCGAGGCTCATCAGCGTGCCAAAGATCCGCGCCGGCAGGCGGGTCATGGCAACCATCTCCAGTGAATAGGGAATGGCGCTGGAGAGCAGCGCGATCAGCAGCGCCAGCGGCAGAATCTCCCAGTGCCAGATGCCGGGCGAGGCAAACAGCAGTCCCAGCGGCACAAAGATAACGGAAGCGATAAGCGAGCCCATTGCCACGGTTGCCGGGCCGTGCTCCGCGCCGGCACGCTGTCCGGAAAGAATATAAATGGCCCAGCAGACGCCGGCGCCTACTGCCAGCAGTGCGCCGAGCGGATCAATATGGCTGATGCCGTCACCGATTGGCAGCAGAAACCAGAGTCCGGCGACCGCCAGTGCTATCCAGAGAAAATCAAGCAGCCGGCGTGCGCCTGCCAGCGCCAGCGCCAGCGGACCGAGAAACTCCAGGGCCACGCCCACACCCAGCGGGATTGTCCGCAGGGCGAGGTAAAACAGAAAGTTCATACAGCCGAGCGCCAGGCCATATATCAGCAGCGGTTTACGCTGTGCCGGAGTAAAGCGCAAACGCCAGGGTTTAAAGAAGAGACAAAGCAGCAGCGTACCGAGTCCGAGACGCAGCGCAGTGATGCCAGGCGCGCCCGCGACGTCAAACAGCGATTTTGCCAGCGAGGCGCCACCCTGCAGCGACATCATAGCGACAAGCAAAATCACAATGGGCAGCCATACGGGAAAGCTATTTTTACGAGAAAGAGGCGCAGACATCCTGTTGTCGATTCCGGAAATGAGGGGTGAGCGAAGGAGAGTAGCTTAAAGCAAATGCAGGCTGACGGGAAAAAATAAGGCCAGTTACCCTTCAGAAAATGGCTAAAAAAGAGCCGTTTACAGGGCCAATTTTGTAAAGAATTGTCAGATTACTTTAGGAATTTACTTAAAGGCATTTTTTGTTCGCAGAATTATTGAACTAAATATCGACGCATTTTATAAGTAAAATGAATGACATAGGAAAATTCATTAACTTTCTGTTACACCAAACAATCTCTTGGACAACAAAATCCGGGCAGAGTTTCTCCCTGACTTTTGTTATATTTTTAGCGTTGTCAGGAGAGAAGTATTTTCACATTTGAGGTGGTTATGAAAAAAATTGCATGTCTTTCAGCACTGGCTTGTGTACTGGCAGTTTCTGCTGGCTCAGCCATGGCACAGAGCACCGTTTCTGGCGGTTACGCACAGAGCGATTATCAGGGCGTTGCTAACAAAGCTAACGGCTTCAACCTGAAATACCGCTACGAAGACGGTTCCAACCCACTGGGCTGGATCGGTTCTTTCACCTACACCGAAAAAGATCGTACTGAAGATGGCTTTTACAACAAAGGCCAGTACTACGGCTTCACCGGCGGCCCGGCTTACCGTCTGAATGACTGGGCGAGCATCTACGGCGTTGTAGGTATCGGCTACGGTAAATTCCAGCAGAACGAATCTGCCGGTCAGTCTAAATCTGACAGCAGCGACGTAGGCATCGCGTATGGCGCAGGTCTGCAGTTCAACCCAATTGAAAACGTTGCACTGGACGTGGGCTACGAGCAGAGCCGCATCCGCAACGTTGACGTAGGCACCTGGATCGCTGGCGTCGGCTACAGCTTCTAAGTTCAGCTTAGACCAGAGTTGCACATGAAACGGTCCCGCAGGGGGCCGTTTTTTTTTGCCTGAAGAGGATGCCGGTACAGCAGGGCAGAAAAACAAAAACCCGCCATCAGGCGGGTTAAGCAGTAGCCTTGCGGGCTTTCAGCCGCGCCAGATAATCTGGTTGCACGGGCGTTCACACTTTTTGCCTGCGAGCTTTTCCAGCAGCATCAGGCGGAGCGCAAAGGGCGAGCGGCTGAACAGGCAGAGCAGCGATTTGATATCAAAAGCGGGCTTGCGCTGAGCGGCTTGCGGGCACTTGCCGCAATCAAGGCAGTTTTTCAGGGTGCTCATCTTCACCTCCCCATGAATAACAGATGATGCGTAAGCGCTGGTGCGTACCGGACATTGCTGCCTTTTCACGCTTTTCGCTTACATCATGTACAAAGATAGCATTGGCTATACTCTTTAGCCAACACTATTCATGAAAAATTTGTGCTTATTTGCGCCTGGTTTACAATGAGCGCAGCCAGTCCGCACGGCAGGTAAGGTGCGGCAGATAATAAAGAGGAAGCTTAATGAGTCGTCGTGCGAAAAGTGCCATCAATACCCCTCAGGGGCCGCTTAAGGATATTGAGGAGCATGTTGAAGGCTTTCGTCAGGTGCGCGAAGCTCATCGTCGTGAACTGATTGATGATTACGTCGAGCTGATCTCCGATCTCATTCGTGAATTTGGTGAGGCGCGTCAGGTAGATATGGCGGCGCGCCTCGGCGTATCGCAGCCTACCGTGGCAAAAATGCTGAAGCGTCTGAGCACCACCGGCCTGGTAGAGCAGGTGCCCTATCGTGGCGTATTCCTGACGCCGGAAGGTGAAAAACTCGCAGAGGCGAGCCGCGTTCGCCACCATATCGTTGAAACGTTTTTGCTGGCATTAGGCGTCAGCCCGGAGACCGCGCGCCGCGACTCTGAAGGGCTGGAGCATCACGTCAGCGACGAAACCCTGGCCGTCTTTCAGAAATTTTATGAGAACCGTTAACTTATAAGGCCTGCCGCTATCATGCCCATCGTGCTTCGATCCTTAATGCGTGACCGTATTTTGCATTTGTTGTTACTGCTGGGTGTGATACTGCTGCCGCTGGCAGAGTATCGCTGGTCGCAGCTGCCGGCTGCCGTAGACTGGCAGACCATCATGACGCTGACCGGCCTGCTGATGCTGACGAAAGGGCTGGAGAACAGCGGGTATTTTGACGTACTGGGCGCCCGCCTGATTCAGCGTTTTCAGCATGAACGTGCGCTGGCGCTGTTTATGGTCTGCGCCGCCGCGCTGCTTTCAACCTTCCTGACCAACGATGTCGCGCTATTTATTCTGGTGCCGTTGACGCTGACGCTGCGTAAATTTTCCCATCTGCCTGTCTCGCGGCTCATTATCTTTGAAGCACTGGCGGTCAACGCTGGATCGCTGCTGACCCCGGTCGGCAATCCGCAAAATATTCTGCTGTGGAGTCACGGCTCGCTGAGCGTGGGCGGATTCATCCTGCAGATGCTGCCGCTGGCGGCTGTGCTGATGATAACGCTGATCGCGCTGACCTGGTGGAGCTTCCCGGCACAGCGCATAGACAAACACAGCGACGCCGGGTCGCAGCAGTGGAGCCGGCGCCTGTTCAGCGTCAGTCTGCTGCTCTATATCGTGTTTATTGTGGCGCTGGAGCTGAAGATGACGGGCTGGGCGCTGCTGCTGGTCGCCGCCTGCTTTCTGATCATGGCGCGAGGGGTGCTGGCCGCAATCGACTGGAGCCTGCTGCTGGTTTTTGTCGCGATGTTTATCGACGTCTTTTTGCTCATGCATCTGCCTGCCCTGCAGCCGTGGTTTGCCCGTATCGGACAGCTGGGGGAGGGCGGTATCTATTTACTGGCTATCGGCCTGTCGCAGTTTATCAGTAACGTCCCGGCCACTATCCTGCTGCTGCAAAAAACCGATCCCTCTGTGGTGCTCGCCTGGGCGGTGAATATCGGCGGCTTTGGCCTGCTGCCAGGGTCGCTGGCGAACCTGATTGCGCTGCGCATGGCGCAGGATAAAAAAGTGTGGTGGCGTTTTCATCTCTTCTCACTGCCGATGCTGGCGTGGTCAATGCTGTGCGGCTGGCTGCTGCTGCAGTGGCTTCACTGAGTACGGGCGCTGGCTCTTCAGCGCCTTAGCCGCTGCTGTGGCATAACGTGCCGCCCGTCTCCACTTATGTAAAGTTACACTGGAATTTGTCAATTTATTATCTAATGTTAAGTTGACCGTTTATGCCCGGGGATCGGGCTTTCAGCCAGTGATGACAAATTATGAGCGAAAATCAGCAGCAGGACCCGCAGAAGCCGTCAGATAACGACAACGATCCGCAGAAGGATAACAGTCAGCAGCAGCAGCAACAGGACAAAGATAATCAGGATGACGATCAGCCGCGTAAGCGGCCGGGTAAAAAGCCGCTGATTATTCTCGCGATTGTTGTGGTGATTATGCTGATAGTGGGGTTCTGGTTCTGGTTTACCACCCGCAATATTGAAACCACCGATGACGCCTTTACAGAGGGTAACGCCGTTACCGTGGCACCTAAAGCTTCAGGCTACGTGGTGCAGCTGCTGGTAAAAGATAACCAGCGGGTGAAAAAAGGCGACCTGCTGGTGGTGATCGATCCGCGCGACAGCGCTGCACAGCGCGATCAGGCGAAAGCACAGCTGGGGCTGGCTCAGGCTCAGCTGCATCAGGCGCAGGCGCAGCTGGCGCTTTCGCGCGTGCAGTATCCGGCGCAGCGCGATCAGGCGCTGGCGCAGCAGGCGAGCGCGCAGGCGAACTTACTCAATGCGCAGGCGGATTACCGCCGTCAGCGCGGCGTGGATCCCCGCGCCACGTCTCAGCGTAATATCGACACCGCCGCGGCGCAGCTGCGCTCAGCGGAAGCGCAGCTGCAGAGTGCTAAAGCGCAGGTTGAGGTCGCCTCACAGGTCAAACTGCAGATCCGGCAACAGGAAACAAATGTGGAAGCGCGCCAGCAGCAGGTGGAGCAGGCGCAGGCGCAGCTTAATACCGCAGAGCTGAATCTCTCTTATACTGAAGTACGTGCCCCTTACGACGGTTTTGTCACCAAACGCAACGTGCAGCTCGGTACGCTGGTGCAGGCGGGCTCAGCCCTCTTTTCGCTGGTGTCACCCGATATCTGGATCACCGCGAATTTCAAAGAGTCACAGCTGGCGCGCATGAATCCGGGTGACAAAGTCGAGATCAGCGTGGACGCATGGCCTGATATGAAACTGCACGGCCACGTCGACAGCATTCAGATGGGTTCAGGCTCACGTTTCTCCGCCTTCCCGTCAGAGAACGCTACCGGTAACTATGTGAAAATCGTGCAGCGCGTCCCGGTTAAAATCGTTATTGATAGCGGACTGGATCCTGACCATCCGCTGCCGCTTGGACTCTCGGTAGAGCCTGAGGTGACGGTAGAATGAGTGCAGGCGAGAGCTGGCGCCCGGCCAGCAACCCCTGGCTGGTCGCCATTACGGTCACGCTGGCGGTGTTCATGGAGATCCTGGACACCACCATCGTTAACGTTGCGCTGCCGCATATCGCGGGTTCGCTCTCCTCCAGCTATGACGAATCCACCTGGGTACTGACCTCCTACCTGGTCGCGAATGGCATTGTGCTGCCGATCTCCGCTTTCTTCAGCCGCTTATTTGGCCGCAAGCAGTTTTTCCTGATCTGTATTGTGATGTTCACTATCTGCTCGTTTCTTTGCGGCATTGCCACCGAGCTGTGGCAAATCATTCTGTTTCGTGTGCTGCAGGGCTTTTTTGGCGGCGGCCTGCAGCCGGTTCAGCAATCGGTACTGCTCGATTACTTCAAGCCGGCCGATCGCGGTAAAGCTTTTGGTCTCTCTTCGATTGCAATTATTGTGGCACCGGTGATTGGCCCGACGCTGGGCGGCTGGATCACCGACAATTACAGCTGGCGCTGGGTCTTCTTTATTAATATTCCGGTAGGGATTTTAACCGTGCTGGCGATCTATCAGCTGCTTGAAGATCCGCCGTGGGAGCGCAAATGGGATAAAGGCCGGCTGAAAATTGACTATATCGGCATCAGCCTGATTACGCTGGGTCTTGGCTGTCTGCAGGTGTTTCTCGATCGCGGTGAGGATGAAGACTGGTTCGCTTCGCACTTTATTCGTCTGTTCGCCATGCTGGCCGCGGTGGGGCTGGTGGGCGCGGTTTACTGGCTGCTCTATGCGCGTAAACCGGTCGTGGATATCCGCGTGATGAAAGATCGTAACTTCTGGGTCGCTGGTCTGCTGATGGCCGGTATGGCTATGATCCTCTACGGCAGCTCAGTAGTGCTGCCGCAGCTGGCGCAGCAGGATCTGGGGTATACCGCCACCTGGTCAGGGCTGGTGCTGTCGCCCGGTGCCGTATTGATCGTGCTGACCATTCCGCTGGTACTGAAGCTGATGCCAGTTGTGCAGACGCGCTATATTATCGCCTTCGGCTTCAGCTGCCTGGCGCTGGCCTTTTTTTACTCCAGTACGCTGACGCCGGACGTGGATTTCAAAACCCTGGTGCTGATGCGCAGCGCGCAGTCTATCGGGCTGGGCTTTCTGTTTGTTCCGCTTACCACCATTGCGTTTGTCACGATCCCGCAGAAGCTTAATGCCGATGCGTCCGCGCTGTTTACCATGTTTCGTAACGTGGCCGGATCCATCGGTATCTCACTGGCAACCGCCGGGATCACCGAGCGTGAACAGGTGCGTTCCGCGCACATGGTGCATAACATGTCGCCGCTGAATGAGCAGTTCAACCTGACACTGCAGCAGTGGGCTCAGGCGATCCGCGATTTTACCCAAGTGGCTGGCGATCCGCTGCAGCTTGCCGCGGGTCAGCTCTATCAGGAGATGATCGCTCAGGCGCGCATCCTTGCCTATATCGACGTGTTCACGGGACTGAGCATCGTCGCCATGATACTGATCCCTCTATGTTGGTTACTTTCGCCGATTAAGAGCGAAGGCAGTGCAGGAGCACACTAAAATGAGAACCTTTTCACGCGTTGCGCTGCCGCTGACGCTGCTGCTGGCGGGCTGTGCCGTCGGCCCCGACTATCAGCCTCCGCGCCCGCAGACGCCCGGCAGCTTTCACGCACTGTCGTCACAGGAAACCTCTAAGCCGCTGGCTGCTGCACCCAACCCGCTCTGGTGGCGCAGCTTTAACGATCCGCAGCTTAACAGCCTGATCGATCGCGCCATCAGCGGTAACCTCTCGCTGCAGCAGGCGGTGTTACGCATCGCCGGTGCGCGGCAGCAGCTGGCGCAGGCGCGCGGGGGGCTGTTTCCCGCGCTAAATGGCTCAGCCAAAGTCACGCGGCAGCAGCTGGGTCTGAAAGGCCTGCTGAAATCCAACGGCGTATACGATCGGGTGGATGATGATATTGCCGGACAGCTGGATGGACTGAACCACTCCGTCACGCTCTATCAGGGCAGCTTCGATGCCAGCTGGGAGCTGGATATCTGGGGCAAGGTACGCCGGCAGATGGAGGCCGCCGATGCGCAGCAGCAGGCAGCTGTTGCACAGCGTGATGACGTACTGATTTCAGTAGAAGCTGAAGTGGCGCGCGCCTATCTGCAGCTGCGCGGAGCGCAGGCGGTGCTGGCTACGCTGCAGACGCAGATAAAAGTTGCGCAGGAGACCTGGGAGCTGACGCAAAGCCAGCAGCAAAACGGGCTGGCACCGGCGACAAATGTGGAAAACGCCCGGGCACAGCTCGCCTCGCTTAATGCGCAGCTGCCGCAGTATGAGGCGCAGGCGCGGCAGGCGATGAACGGTCTGGCGGTCCTGCTCGGGAAAACGCCCGGCGCGCTGGATAGTGAGCTGATGACGGCGAAAGCGCTGCCGGCTTTGCCAGGCCTGGTACCAGTGGGGATCCCGGCGACGCTGGCGCGCCGGCGGCCCGATATTCGCCAGGCTGAAGCCACGCTTCATGCGCAGACCGCCAATATTGGCGTTTCGGTTGCCAGCCTCTTTCCNGCAATACCGACGCCAGCTACCTTGATGACTGGAGCAGCCACTTTTTCAGCATCGGTCCGTCACTCTCTATTCCAATCTTTCAGGGCGGACGGCTGGTTTCCAGCGTGAAGCTGGCGCGGGCACAGCAGGCCAGCGCCGCACTGGATTACCGGCAGACAGTGCTGACGGCGCTGCAGGATGTGGAGAATGCGCTGGTCAGCTACCGGGCGGATCAGCAGCAGGTTACCGCGCTGGATGAAACCACCGGTGCACTGCAGCGAACATTCGATCTGGCCAGTGACAGCTACCGACAGGGCCTGACAACCTTTCTTGACGTGCTGGATGCGCAGCGACAGCTGGCGCAGGCAAAAGCACAGTCGGTACAGGCGCGTACGCAAAGCGCGCTCGATCTGGTCGCGCTCTATAAAGCGCTGGGCGGCGGCTGGGAAAATTATCAGCAGGTGACTCTGCCAGACTACGCAGTATTTGGTCCGGCCACGCAGGTCAACTGACGTTCAGGTCGTCCCGATAAAAGGACGACCTGATAATTGAAATAAATGTTCCTTTTTATGTAAGGATTAAATTTTGAGCGTATTGTCGCTGACATAAAAAGAGATTCACGCTGAGTTTATGTGATCGGTATCTAATTTCCTGGCATCAGTTATGATGAACATGGCAAAACTAAAATTTCATATTTAATTTTTATGGCAAAAATACTCTATTTTTGATGCATCTTTCAGAAATGGAGTTAGCTATGCCTCGTGAAACCTGGCTTACCCTCAATAAAGCCTCAGGACCGAACAGTAATACGCGTACTGAACCCTTCGTTAAAGTGATAGCGGCCGTTGCCACTCTCGGCGGGCTGCTGTTCGGCTATGACACCGGCGTCATCTCCGGCGCACTGCTCTTCATGGGGGATGATATACATCTGACGCCGTTAACCACCGGCCTTGTCACCAGCAGTCTGCTGTTTGGTGCGGCATTTGGTGCGCTGATATCGGGGCATTTTGCCGCAGCGGTCGGGCGGAGAAAAATCATTCTGGTACTGGCAACCATTTTTGCGGCCGGCGCGCTGGGCACGGCGCTGGCGCCGGATGCTGAATGGATGATTTTCTTCCGCCTGGTCCTCGGGGTCGCCGTCGGCGGCGCGTCTGCCACCGTTCCGGTTTACATTGCGGAGATGGCGCCTGCCAATAAACGCGGTCAGCTGGTCACAATGCAGGAGCTGATGATCGTCTCCGGCCAGATGCTGGCCTATATCTCCAATGCCGGGTTTCATGCCGCCTGGGGCGGTGAAAGTACCTGGCGCTGGATGCTGGCGGTGGCGACGCTGCCCGCAGTGCTGCTCTGGTTTGGCATGATGTTTATGCCGGATACGCCGCGCTGGTATGCCATGAAAGGGCGTCTGGCTGAAGCCCGCAGAGTCCTGGAGCGGACCCGCGCACGTGAGGACGTGGAGTGGGAGATGATCGAGATCACTGAGACGCTGGAAGAGGAGCAGCAGCAGCGTCCGCGCCTGCGCGAGTTACGCCAGCCCTGGCTGCTGAAACTCTTTTTCATCGGCACAGGCATAGCCGCTATTCAGCAGCTCACCGGCGTCAACACCATCATGTACTATGCGCCGGTAATGCTGAAAGCCGTAGGTATGGATGATAATGCGGCGCTGGTTGCCACCATCGCCAATGGCGTTATCTCAGTGCTGATGACCTTTGCGGGGATCTGGCTGCTGGGGCGTATCGGACGCCGCCCCCTCGCGCTTATCGGACAGATAGGGTGTACCGCCTGCCTGGTTTTTATCGGGGCCGTCAGCTACTTCATGCCGGAAACGGTAAATGGTCAGCCTGATATGCTACGCAGCTATATGGTCCTGCTGGGCATGCTGCTGTTTTTAAGTTTTCAGCAGGGAGCATTATCACCGGTTACCTGGCTGCTCTTATCCGAAATCTTTCCGACGCGGCTGCGCGGTATATTTATGGGCGGGGCGGTATTTGCCATGTGGCTGACTAATTTTACTATCTCGTTACTGTTTCCGCTGCTGCTTGCATGGGTGGGGCTGTCAGGGGCCTTTTTTATTTTTGCCGCAGCCGGCCTGTTCGGAACGCTGTTTGTTTTCTGCTGCGTACCGGAAACCCGTAATCGTTCGCTGGAGCAGATTGAGCATTATCTGCGCGACTGGCTGACGGAAACATCGCCGCGTCAGGTAATGAGGCCATCGGCCCAGAAGGGGAGTTAAAAATAGATTTCTCTGATAAAACCGGCGCAGGCCGGTTTTTCTTTTTAGTCGGTCAGTCAGGCTGAGAGCCACATCAATAAAACGCGCATTAAAAGTGAATAACGGATACATGATTAATTATTTTTACGCTTCGCCTGCAGGATGTCACAAACTAAAATTTCGCTAACTACTTGTTTCGCTCGCGGGATTAGCAAATGAAATCGATATCAATGCAATAGCTGCCCGGAAACCTTATCAGTTTATTAACGCTTAATGTTAACCGGTAAGGCTTATCCTTACTGAACAATAACAATAAGCGAACCTGTTAAGAATAATCCGGTCTGCAAAATTAATTTATTTTTTTATTTGAATTGGGTAATCTTGCCGCTACAGTTTATTTATACCCCTTAACAAGGACATTGTGATGAGTGACGCATTTAAAGTACTGAACAACATTCGCACATTACGTGCGCAGGCGCGTGAACTGCCACTGAGCGATCTGGAAGAGATTCTGGAAAAATTAACTGTCGTTGTGACTGAGCGTCGTGAAGAAGTTGAAGCCGAAGAAGCGCAAAACCGCGAAAAAGAAGAGAAGCTGTCTAAATATCGCGAAATGCTGCTGGCTGATGGCATCGATCCTAACGAATTACTGGGCGCACTTGAAACCGGTAAAAAACGCGCCAAGCGCGCACCGCGTCCGGCTAAATATACTTATACCGACGAAAACGGTGATGAAAAATCCTGGACCGGTCAGGGCCGCACGCCAGCAGCGATTAAAAAAGCGCTGGATGCCGGCAAGAGCCTGGACAGTTTCCTGATTAAATAAGCGACGCAATCCTTGTATATGGGAGCCGGAGGCATATTGCCTCCGGCTTTTTTATTGGCTGACGTTTTAATTTATGTAACAAACTGCGCTAACTGATAACGATGACGTAACGTCGGCAGGCGAGAAGCGTCTGCTACCGGATGCCAGCAACGCTATTTTGCGTCTGCTAACAATCCCTTTGCGTAAAAGCTGCGCCATTGCCAGGCGCAGACTGGCTCATATAGCCCATCTCTGGCATAATGCCCGCTGTTTTTTCATCCACCGTGTAACAAAGGTCAATGCCGTGTTAGTTTCCAGCAATATCACTATGCAGTTCGGCAGCAAGCCGCTGTTTGAGAATATCTCCGTTAAGTTTGGCGGAGGTAACCGTTACGGTTTAATCGGTGCAAACGGCAGCGGTAAATCGACCTTTATGAAAATACTGGGCGGCGATCTGGTGCCTACCAACGGCAATGTCTCACTCGATCCCAACGAGCGTATTGGTAAGCTTCGTCAGGATCAGTTTGCCTTTGAACAATATAGTGTGCTGGATACGGTCATAATGGGGCACCAGGAACTCTGGGCCGTAAAAGAAGAGCGCGATCGTATTTACGCACTGCCAGAAATGAGTGAAGCAGAAGGCTACAAAGTTGCCGATCTCGAAGTCGCCTACGGTGAAATGGATGGATATAGCGCGGAATCCAGAGCCGGTGAGTTATTGCTGGGCGTCGGTATTCCGGTGGAGCAGCATTACGGGCCGATGAGCGAAATCGCACCGGGCTGGAAACTGCGTGTGCTGCTGGCGCAGGCGCTGTTCTCTAATCCCGATATTCTGCTGCTTGATGAGCCGACGAACAACCTGGATATTGATACTATCCGCTGGCTTGAGCAGGTGCTGAACGATCGTAACAGTACCATGATCATCATTTCGCATGACCGTCACTTTTTAAATATGGTCTGCACCCATATGGCGGATCTTGATTATGGTGAGCTGCGCGTCTATCCCGGTAATTATGATGAATATATGACCGCGGCGACGCAGGCGCGCGAACGTCTGCTGGCCGATAACGCGAAAAAGAAAGCGCAGATTGCTGACCTGCAATCTTTTGTCAGCCGCTTCAGTGCTAACGCCTCTAAATCCCGTCAGGCAACATCGCGCGCAAAACAGATTGATAAAATCAAACTGGATGAAGTCAAAGCCTCCAGTCGTCAGAATCCTTATATTCGCTTTGAGCAGGATAAGAAATTATTCCGTAATGCGCTGGAAGTTGAAGCGCTGACGAAAGGATTTGATAACGGCCCGCTCTTTAATAAGCTGAACCTGATGCTGGAAGTGGGCGAGAAGCTGGCAATTCTGGGTGCCAACGGTATTGGTAAATCCACGCTGCTGAAAACGCTGGTGGGCGAATTAACGCCGGATAGCGGCAGCGTTAAATGGTCTGAAAATGCGCGCATCGGCTATTACGCACAGGATCATGCCGAAGATTTTGCCGAAGACCTTAGCGTGTTCGACTGGATGAGCCAGTGGAAGCAGGATGGCGATGATGAACAGGCCGTGCGCAGCGTACTGGGCCGCTTACTGTTCAGCCATGACGACATCAAAAAACCAGCTAAAGTGCTGTCGGGCGGTGAGAAAGGACGGATGCTGTTTGGCAAGCTGATGATGCAGAAGCCAAACATTCTGATCATGGATGAGCCGACCAACCACCTGGATATGGAATCGATCGAATCACTGAACATGGCGCTGGAGATGTATGAAGGCACGCTGATCTTTGTTTCACATGACCGTGAATTTGTCAGCTCGCTGGCGACGCGCGTGATGGAGATGAAAGGTGAGCGCATCGTTGACTTCACCGGTAACTATGAAGATTACCTGCGCAGTCAGGGCATTTCATAAACCCTGCTCTTTCTGTCTGCTTAACAGGCCGCCCGACCGGGCGGCCTGTTTGCATTTCAGGGGACGCCACACACGTCACAGTGTGCGTCCTGCATCACCTTCATAGTGCGNACCGTGAATTTGTCAGCTCGCTGGCGACGCGCGTGATGGAGATGAAAGGTGAGCGCATCGTTGACTTCACCGGTAACTATGAAGATTACCTGCGCAGTCAGGGCATTTCATAAACCCTGCTCTTTCTGTCTGCTTAACAGGCCGCCCGACCGGGCGGCCTGTTTGCATTTCAGGGGACGCCACACACGTCACAGTGTGCGTCCTGCATCACCTTCATAGTGCGAAATTCAGCGCGCATTGCGTCATACATCAGCAGGCGTGAGCGGGCGGGTTCACCAAACGCGGTAAGCAGTTTCAGCGTCTCCATCGCCTGCATCGCGCCGATTACGCCCACCAGCGGGGCCATGACGCCAGCTTCCACGCAGCTCAGCGTCTGTTCGCCAAACAGGCGGCTGATGCAGCGGTAACAGGGCTCGCCAGGCTGCCAGGTAAAAACGCTCAGCTGACCTTCCATGCGGATCGCCGCACCGGAAATCAGCGGGACTTTTTGCCGGAAACAGAGGCGGTTCAGCTGCTCACGCGTAGCCACATTATCCGTGCAGTCCAGCACCGCGTCATGCCGCGCAATCAGTGCGCTTAGCGTCGCATCGTCGGCCTGCACGTCACAGGTTTCAATAATGCAGTGCGGATTGATTGCCGCCAGCTGCGCGCGCGCTGATTCTACTTTGGGCTGGCCAATCATCTCATCACGATGCAGGATCTGCCGCTGCAGATTGCTCAGGCTGACGGTATCAAAGTCGAGCAGCGTCAGATGCCCCACGCCGGCGGAGGCGAGCCAGGGCGCAGCCGCGCATCCCAGCCCCCCCAGGCCGACGATCAGCACGCGTGACTCAGCGAGCTGCTCCTGTGCGGCAAAGTCGAAGCCGCGCAGGACAATCTGCCGGTTGTAGCGCAGCATCTCTTCATGCGTCAGTTCACGCGACATTACCCCTCCAGCAGGCTGTTAAAGGGCTCAACCTCAACCCATTCACCCGCTTCTGCCGTACCGCGTTCGCGCTCCAGCACAATAAAGCAGTCGGCCAGCGCAAATGAACTGAAAACATGAGAGCCCTGCGCACCGGTGGAGCGCACCTCCAGCACGCCTTCGCTGCTGCGGCTGAGTACGCCACGCTGAAAATCGAGGCGCCCCGGCGATTTTTTCAGACGATCCAGCGTCCGCGCACGCTGGCGCAGCGGCATTGCCGGCGTTGTCTGGCCGCTCAGCCTGACCAGCAGCGGCTGCACCAGCTGATAAAAGGTCACGGCGGCGGAGACCGGATTGCCCGGCAGCCCGCAGAACAGGCTATTCGCCAGCTGGCCGAAAGCGAACGGCTTACCTGGCTTAATCGCCAGCTTCCAGAAGCTGACAGATCCGAGTTCGTCGAGGATCTCGCGGGTAAAATCAGCTTCACCTACGGAGACACCGCCGGTGCTGATGACCACATCGGCCTGGCTGTCTGCTGCCGTGAAGGCGTGACGCAGCGCGGCCGGGTCGTCCGCGATAACGCCGAGGTCAATAACCTCGCAGCCCAGTTTGCTGAGCATCAGAGAGACGGTAAGGCGATTGGTATCATAAATCTGGCCCTCTGCCAGCGGTTCACCCACCGCCTGCAGCTCATCTCCGGTAGAGAATATCGCTACGCGCAGCCTGCGCCGTACCGTTACCCGGGCAATGCCCAGCGAGGCGAGCAGCGGCAGCTCAGCGGCACCCAGCCGCACACCCGCTGCCAGAACCTGATGACCGGCGCGAATATCTTCACCAATACGGCGGATATTCTGGCCTGCGCTGACCGGCGCAGTGATCACAATACCCTCTGCGTGCTGTTCCGTTTGCTCCTGCATGACCACCGCGTCGCAGCCTGCCGGTATCGGGGCGCCGGTCATGATACGGATCGCGCTGCCTGCCGGCCATTCACCGTGCCAGGGGGCGCCGGCAAAGGCTTTGCCCGCCACCGCGAGCGGTGCGCCAGCGCGGAGATCGCTCAGCCGCACCGCGTAGCCATCCATTGCGGAGTTATCAAATGAGGGGACATCCAGCGGTGAAACCACCGCCTCTGCGGTAATACGCCCGGCAGCATTAGCCAGGCTAACCTGTTCGGTCCCGCTGACCGGTTGCAGCGGTTGCAGCATCATGTGCTGCGCCTCTTCCAGTGAAATTAAGCCTGCGGTGTTAGGTTCCATATCGCTCCCTGGCGGATAAATGTCAGATGTCATCTATTATGGGTTAAGGCGCTGGCGTAAGGCCAGACCCGTTTGGCGCGGCCGCACAGATCGCGCGGTGAGCCGTAAACGGGGCCTGCCGGAAAAGGAAAAAGATATAAAGCCTGAAAAAAGGTTATGAGGGCTGATGCACTTTCTGCTTTACAAGCTGCCGGGTGCTTCCTATAGTCGAAAATTGTCTGAAAATGATGAAAACCATTCTAAATCAGTGTTTTTTCTGCTGATAATCCTGACAGGTGCAGCTAATGACCAGGGCAGTAATCGCTATCCACGGCGGCGCGGGTGCGCTTTCCCGCAGTACCATGAGCGCGGCGCGCGAGCAGCAATACCGGCAGCAGCTGCACGACATTGTCGCAGCAGGACAGCAGCTCCTGGCCGCGGGCGGCAGCGCGCTGGATGCGGTGACTGACGCGGTGCGGCGGCTGGAGGCGTGCCCGCTGTTTAATGCCGGGCGGGGCGCGGTGTTCACCCATCAGGGCACACACGAGCTGGATGCCAGCATCATGGATGGCCGCACGCTGCAGGCGGGCGCAGTAGCGGGCGTCAGCCATATTGAACATCCGATCCTCGCCGCGCGTAAAGTGCTGGAGGCGAGTCCCCATGTGCTGCTGATCGGCGCCGGCGCAGAAGCCTTTGCCGTGGCGCAGGGGCTGGAACCCGTTGCCGCTGACTTTTTCTCAACGCCAGAACGCCTGGCGCAGCTGCTGCGCGTGCGCGACAGCAACACCACGCAGCTCGATCACGACGCGGCTGCCACGCCGCTGGATGAGGATCGCAAACTCGGCACCGTAGGTGCGGTGGCGCTGGATCTGCACGGCAATCTTGCCGCGGCGACCTCAACCGGGGGCATGACCAACAAGCAGGCTGGCCGCGTGGGCGACTCGCCGCTGATTGGCGCCGGCTGCTATGCCAGCAACGACAGCGCGGCTGTCTCCTGTACCGGTACCGGCGAAGTCTTTATGCGAACGCTGGCCGCTTATGACGTTGCGGCACAGATGAAATATGCAGGACGCTCGCTGCAGCAGGCGACCGCCAGCGTCATCCACGACACCATTACGGAGCTGGAAGGCAGCGGCGGGCTGATTGCGGTTGATGCACAGGGCAACCTTGCTCTGCCGTTTAACAGCGAAGGCATGTACCGCGGTTTTGCTTACGTTGAGGGTACAGTCGAGGTGGCCATTTACCGCGACAGCTAAGGAGCAGGCAGAATGGAACAGCAACAGGTGCTGGCGGTACGCGATCTGTGCGTCACTTTTCAGCATGAAGAGAGTAAAACTGAAGCGGTGCGTCATCTTTCGCTCGATCTGCTGCGGGGAGAAACCCTGGCGCTGGTCGGGGAGTCTGGCTCAGGGAAATCCGTGACGTCACTGGCGCTGATGCGCCTGATTCAGCAGGCGGGCAGCGAGATAAGCGGTGAGATAAAGCTGCGCCGCCGAAACGGGGAGATCCTGGACGTCATGCGCGCGTCGGCCGGTCAGATGCGGCAGGTGCGCGGCGCTGACATGGCGATGATCTTTCAGGAGCCGATGACCTCGCTGAATCCGGTATTTACCGTGGGCGAACAGATTGCTGAGTCAGTACGATTACATCAGAAGATGAGCCATCAGCAGGCGCTCGCTGAAGCGCGGCGCATGCTGGATCTGGTACGCATTCCGGATGCGCACGCTATCCTGTCGCGCTACCCGCATCAGCTCTCTGGCGGGATGCGCCAGCGCGTCATGATTGCGATGGCGCTCTCCTGCCGGCCTGCACTGCTGATTGCCGATGAGCCGACGACGGCGCTGGATGTCACTATTCAGGCGCAGATCCTGCAGCTTATCCGCGTGCTGCAAAAAGAGATGCAGATGGGCGTGATTTTTATCACGCACGACATGGGCGTCGTCGCTGAAATGGCCGATCGGGTACAGGTCATGTATCGCGGCGATGTTATCGAACAGGCGCCGGTGCAGCAGCTGTTCAACGCACCGGCTCAGCCCTACACCCGCGCGCTGCTGGCGGCCGTGCCCCGGCTCGGTGCGATGAGCGGGCAGCCACTGCCGGCAAAATTTCCTCTGCTGAACGCCGCCGGACAGGAGGCGCCGGCTCTGCCGCAGGATACCGTGCGTCGCGATCGCCCGCCGGTGCTGCAGGTGCGTGACCTGACAACCCGCTTCGACCTGCGTAGCGGTCTCTTTAACCGGGTTACGCGCCGGGTACACGCGGTAGAGAAAGTGAGCTTTGATCTCTATGCCGGTGAGACGCTGGCGCTGGTCGGTGAGTCGGGATGCGGTAAGTCAACCACCGGTCGTTCACTGCTGCGGCTGGTCGCCAGTCAGGGCGGCAGCATCACCTTTAACGGTCAGCGTATCGACGCGCTGCAGGGAAGCGCGCTGGCGGCGCTGCGGCGCGATATTCAGTTTATTTTTCAGGACCCCTACGCCTCGCTCGATCCGCGCCTCACCGTGGGCTTTTCTGTGATGGAGCCGCTGCTGGTCCATCGCGTGATGAGTCGCGCGCAGGCGGAGAAGCGCGTTGCCTGGCTGCTGGAGCGGGTAGGGCTGCAGCCGGAGCATGCGCAGCGCTATCCGCATGAGTTTTCAGGCGGCCAGCGTCAGCGCATCTGTATTGCGCGAGCGCTGGCGCTGAATCCCAAAGTGGTCATCGCGGATGAATCAGTGTCAGCGCTGGATGTCTCGGTTCAGGCACAGATCATCAATCTGATGCTGGATCTGCAGCGGGAAACCGGCATCGCTTTTCTGTTCATTTCGCACGATATGGCGGTAGTGGAGCGTATCAGCCACCGTGTAGCGGTGATGTATCTGGGGCAGATCGTTGAGACAGGACCGCGCCAGGCGGTGTTTGAGCAGCCGCGTCATCCCTACACCCGCAAACTGATGGCGGCCGTACCGGTGGCGGATCCGGCACACCGGCATCGCGAACGGGCGTTAATGGTTGATGAGATCCCCAGCGCCGTACATCCGCTGGGGGATGAGCCGGAAGTCGCGCCGCTGCTGGAGGTGGCGCCAGGACACTTTGTGGCACGCCATGCGATCGGTGGCGCCTGACGAATAACAGAGCGTCCTGAACCCAGGACGCAGCACAAGGGACTACAGGAGAAGCACCATCATGCACCAGATTATGCGTAACGGGATTATCACCGCTGGCGTGCTGAGCGCTGCGCTGTCGCTGCCCGCCTGGGCGGCAAAAGATGCAGTCATTGCCGTGAGCTCAACCTTTACCACGCTGGATCCTTATGACGCCAACGACACATTGTCGCAGGCGGTTGCCAAATCCTTCTATCAGGGGCTGTTCAGCTTTGATAAAGAGATGAAGCTGGTAAACGTGCTGGCCGAAAGCTCTCAGGCCAGCGCTGACGGGCTCACTTACACCATCAAACTGCGTTCCGGCATCAAATTTCAGGATGGTACCGATTTCAACGCTGAGGCGGTGAAGGTTAACCTCGATCGCGCCAGTAACCCCGACAACCATCTTAAACGCTATAACCTGTTCAAATATATTGCGACCACGGAAGTGGTCGATCCGCTCACGGTAAAAATCACGCTGAAGCAGCCATTTTCAGCGTTTATCAACAATCTGGCGCATCCGGCGGCGGCGATGATTTCACCCACCGCGCTGAAAAAATATGGCAAAGAGATTGGCTTCCATCCGGTCGGCACCGGACCTTATGAGTTTGAAACCTGGAATCAGACCGATTTTGTCAAAGTGAAAAAGTGGGCGGGATACTGGAAGCCGGGCTATCCGAAACTCGATACCATTACCTGGCGGCCAGTCGTGGATAACAACACCCGCGCGGCCATGCTGCAGACCGGCGAGGCGACGTTTGCTTTTCCGGTGCCTTTTGAGCAGGCCAAACGCCTTGAAAGCAACGATAAGCTGAACGTCATTACCACGCCTTCAATCATGCAGCGTTATATCAGCCTGAACGTGACGCAAAAGCCGTTTGATAACCCGAAAGTGCGTGAAGCGCTGGAATATGCCATTAACCGCGAGGCGCTGGCAAAAGTGGCGTTTGCCGGTTATGCCACGCCCGCTACCGGTATCGTGCCGCCCTC
Organism: Pantoea sp. M_9; assembly: GCF_008631385.1. Classification (NCBI taxonomy): domain Bacteria; kingdom Pseudomonadati; phylum Pseudomonadota; class Gammaproteobacteria; order Enterobacterales; family Erwiniaceae; genus Pantoea; species Pantoea sp. M_9. Next base: position 106,140 of record NZ_VWUF01000010.1, read on the forward strand.
TATCGATTTCGCTCAGCGTTATCCGGCTATCAAATACGATCCGGCTAAAGCGCGGGCGCTGCTGAAAGAAGCGGGCTACGGCAACGGCTTTGAGACCACGCTCTGGTCTTCGCATAACCACAGCACGGCGCAGAAAGTGCTGCAGTTTACCCAGCAGCAGCTGGCGCAGGTGGGCGTGAAGGTGAAAGTCACCGCTATGGATGCCGGACAGCGCGCTGCGGAAGTGGAAAGCAAAGGGCAAAAAGAGAGTGGCGTACGCATGTTCTATACCGGCTGGTCCGCCTCGACTGGTGAGGCCGACTGGGCGCTGACGCCGCTGTTCGCCACGACCTCCTGGCCGCCAGCGATCTTCAATACCGCGTTTTACAGTAATCCGCAGGTGGATAAAGATCTGGCTGATGCATTAAAGACCACCGATCGTGAACGCAAAGCGCAGCTCTACAAAGATGCACAGGATCGCATCTGGAATGACCATCCGTGGATCCCGCTGGTTGTCGAACAGCTGCTCTCGGCCAGCAACAAAAACCTGACCGGGTTCTACGTCATGCCGGATACCTCGTTTAATTTCGACGAAGCGGATCTGAAGTAACCAGACTGGCCAGCCGCTCCGGCTGGCCGCTGCTGCGCAGGATGTTGCATGCTCAACTACTTTTTAAAACGCTTGCTGGGACTGATCCCCACGCTGCTGATTGTTGCCGTACTGGTGTTTCTGTTCGTGCATCTGCTGCCTGGCGATCCGGCACGTCTGATTGCCGGTCCCGAAGCGGATGCTTCCGTTGTTGCGCTGGTACGCAGCGAGCTCGGACTGGATCAGCCGCTGATCCAGCAGTTCTGGCATTTTATTTTCAACGCGCTGCAGGGGGAGTTCGGCCAGTCGCTGGTCTCTAAACGCCCGGTAGCGGACGAAATCGCGATGCGCTTCTACCCGACGCTGTGGCTGACGCTGACCAGTATGGCGTGGTCAGTGCTGCTGGGTATGGCGCTGGGTATTATCTCTGCCGTGTGGCGCAACCGCTGGCCCGATCGCATCGGCATGACGCTGGCGGTTTCCGGCATCTCGTTCCCGGCCTTTGCGCTGGGGATGCTGCTGATGCAGATTTTTTCGGTGGAGCTGGGCTGGCTGCCCACCGTGGGCGCGGATAGCTGGCAGCACTATATTCTGCCCTCTCTCACGCTGGGCGCGGCCGTTGCCGCGATCATGGCGCGCTTTACCCGCGCCTCATTTATTGAGGTTTTGCAGGAAGATTACATGCGCACCGCCCGGGCCAAAGGCGTGCGCGAATCGCTGGTGGTGGTAAAACATGGGCTGCGCAACGCCCTGATCCCGGTGGTCACGATGATGGGCCTGCAGTTCGGTTTTCTGCTGGGCGGATCCATTGTGGTGGAGGTGGTGTTTAACTGGCCTGGCCTCGGTCGCCTGCTGGTGGACTCCGTTGAGATGCGGGATTACCCGGTGATCCAGGCGGAAGTGCTGCTGTTTTCACTGGAATTTATCCTGATCAATCTGATTGTCGATATGCTTTACGCGGCAATCAATCCGGCTATTCGCTACAAATAAGGAGTCGCAATTGAAAAACTGGCGACGTGATGCGGCAGTGAAACAGCTGCCGCACCTGACGGAAAACCGGGTGCGTACCCCGTGGCGTGAGTTCTGGCGCCGTTTTCGCCAGCAGCATGTGGCGCTGCTGGCAGGCAGCTTTGTCCTGCTGCTGATTATGCTGGCCTTTGTTGCGCCGTGGATCGCCCCTTTCGATGCGGAAAACTATTTTGACTACGATCGTCTGAATGAAGGGCCGTCGTGGCTGCACCTGTTTGGCGTGGACTCGCTGGGGCGTGATATTTTCAGCCGGGTGCTGGCAGGTACCCGTATTTCGCTGATGGCGGGGTTCTTCTCTGTGATCATCGGTGCGCTTATCGGTACGCTGCTGGGTCTGCTGGCGGGGTACTATGAGGGCTGGTGGGATCGACTGATTATGCGCATCTGCGACGTGCTGTTTGCGTTTCCCGGTATTCTGCTGGCGATAGCGGTCGTCGCCATTATGGGCAGCGGGATGAGCAACGTTATTGTGGCGGTGGCGATTTTCAGCATACCTGCGTTCGCCCGGCTGGTGCGCGGTAACACGCTGGTGCTCAAGCAGCAGACCTATATCGAGTCGGCGCGCAGTATTGGCGCGTCAGATCGCACGATTATTTTCCGGCATATTCTGCCCGGCACGATCTCCTCCATCATGGTCTATTTCACCATGCGTATTGGCACCTCAATTATTACCGCCGCCAGCCTCTCTTTTCTGGGGCTCGGCGCACAGCCGCCCACGCCGGAGTGGGGAGCGATGCTGAATGAAGCGCGGGCAGATATGGTCATGTCGCCTCACGTCGCCATTTTCCCCAGCCTGGCGATTTTCCTGACCGTTCTGGCGTTTAACCTGCTGGGTGACGGCCTGCGCGATGCGCTGGATCCGAAACTGAAAAGCTGAGCAGCAAACCGGCCCGGGCCACTAAATGTGTCTAATATTGAAGGAGCAGCGATAACGCTTTCACAGATTTTTCCCGGGCCGTTGCGCAGGACGTTGCTCCGCCGGTAAGGATGCTGCCGGCGCAAAGCAGTTCCGGTGACAGCTCAGGGCGTAAAGGAGAAAAGAGATGGAACCGTTTGATTATCAGCAGGATTATAAAAATCTTGATTTACGACAGCACCCCGAGCTTTATCGCGTAGGGCGGGGCGAGCAGGGCGTACTGATGGTAGAGCCTTACAAAAGTGAAATTTTGCCCTGGTGGCGTTTTCGTACCGTAGAGGTAGCGAAAGAGTCTTCTGAAAAAATTATGCAGCTGTTTGAAGAGTATCGCGAAAAAGATGATTTTGTCGGTATGGATATGGCGCGCAAATTTATTCAGATGGGGTATACGCGCGCCCGGCGCTACAGCAATCATCAGGGTGGACGTAAATATGATGCGGATGGCAAAGAGCTGCCGCGAACGGTAGAAAAAGAGAAGGCCGCAGCGGCGGCCATCTTTAAAGCGTGCTGGGATAAATTACGCGCCGACGAAGATTATCTGAAGCGTAAAAAAGCGCACCAGCAGAAATATGGTTAGACGCGGCTGCCCCACAGATCGTATTCGTCCGCGTGCTCTACTTTCACCCGCACCACATCACCTGCTTTTACCTGCCGGTCGCCGTTGAGATAGACGGCACCGTCGATTTCCGGTGCGTCTGCCATGCTGCGTCCGACGGCACCCTCTTCATCCACTTCATCGATGATGACCAGAATTTCGCGGCCCACTTTCTCCTGCAGGCGTTCGCTGGAGATCTGCTGCTGCAGCTGCATAAAGCGGTCAAAACGCGCCTGTTTTACCTCATCAGGAACCTGATCCGGCAGCTGATTGGCGGTGGCGCCTTCTACCGGGCTGTACTGGAAGCAGCCTACGCGATCGAGACGCGCCTCTTTGAGAAAATCGAGCAGCATCTGGAAATCTTCTTCGGTTTCACCCGGGAAGCCCACGATAAACGTAGAGCGCAGCGTCAGCTCCGGACAGATCTCGCGCCAGCGCTTGATGCGCTCCAGCGTACGCTCCACGGCGCCCGGACGCTTCATCAGCTTCAGAATGCGCGGGCTGGCGTGCTGCAGCGGAATGTCGAGATAGGGCAAAATTTTGCCTTCGGCCATGAGCGGAATGACATCATCCACGTGCGGATAGGGATAAACATAGTGCAGACGTACCCAGACGCCGAGTTTCGCCAGCTGTTCACACAGGCTTACCATGCTGGTTTTTACCGGCGCGCCGTTCCAGAAACCGGTACGATGTTTTACATCCACGCCGTAAGCAGACGTATCCTGCGAAATCACCAGCAGCTCTTTCACCCCTGACTCAACCAGACGCTTCGCCTCATCCAGCACGCTGCCAATCGGACGGCTGTCGAGATCGCCACGCATGGATGGAATAATACAGAACGTACAGCGGTGGTTGCAGCCTTCCGAGATTTTCAGATAGGCGTAGTGGCGCGGCGTCAGTTTCACGCCCTGCTCAGGCACCAGGCTCAGAAACGGGTTATGAACAGGTTTAGGTACGTAGGTATGCACGTGCTCAAGCACCTGCTCATAGCTGTGCGGACCGGTGATCTCCAGCACTTTCGGATGCACTTCGCGGATCTGATCCACTTTGGCGCCCAGACAGCCGGTGACGATCACTTTGCCGTTTTCATTCAGCGCTTCACCAATCGCTTCCAGAGATTCCTGAACCGCGCTGTCAATAAATCCGCAGGTATTAACGATAACGATCTCCGCGTCATCGTAGCGTGGCACCACGTCATAGCCTTCAGTACGCAGTTCCGTCAGGATACGTTCTGAGTCAACGAGGTTTTTAGGACAACCGAGTGAGACGAAGCCCACGCGTGGCGGATTAGTGACATGGCTCATAAGGATAAAAATTCATCATAATTAGTATGGACAGGAGCGCGATTGTACAGAGGTTGCAGCGGAAAATGTATAGCTTAAGCAATAATCTGCCTGCCTGCAGAATATGAATGCATGGCTATGCTTAGAGTGCATGGCGCAGCCTGACGCCGGGTATTTCAGCCCGCAGCGGGTTGTGCGGTTGCTGCGATTTTGCTTAAATGACGGGTTGTTGAAGGTAACTTATTCTCAACGCTGAAGAATTTAAACGCATGCGCTGGCAGGCTACGAGATGACAGCGCAGCAGTGCATAGAGTGAGAGCAGACAAATGCAAGAGATCGTCAAAGGTTTTCTGAATTTTCAACAGAACGTATTCCCTGAAAGGAAGGATCTTTTCAAGAGTCTGGCTTCCAACCAGAATCCTAAAGCGCTGTTTATCTCCTGTTCAGACAGCCGTCTGGTGCCGGAGCTGGTCACGCAGCAGGAGCCAGGACAGCTGTTTGTGATCCGTAACGCCGGCAACATTGTGCCGCCATTTGGCCCGGAGCCAGGCGGCGTCTCTGCCACCATCGAGTATGCGGTACTGGCGCTGGGCGTAACGGAAATTATCATTTGCGGACACTCTAACTGTGGCGCAATGAACGCGATCGCCTCCAATGCCGACCTGAAAAACATGCCGGCGGTCGATCACTGGCTGCACTACGCTAACGCAGCAAAATCTGTGGTTGACGAGCGCAACTACGATTCTGTTGAGGTGCGCCTTAATGAGATGGTGAAAGAGAACGTTATAGCGCAGCTGAACAATATCAAAACGCATCCTTCCGTCTCGGTTGCTTTGCGTAAAGGCAAGCTGCGTCTGCACGGCTGGGTTTACGATATCGAAACGGGGAAAATCAACGCCCTGACTAAAGGCGGCGCGGAGTTTATCTGCCTGTCTGACAACCCGGAAACCTGCTTCGAGTAATCCCCTCCAGCCCGGCCTGCGCCGGGCTTAATGTTTTGTAAATTTCCCCCGCTGCTGCGTACGCGCTGTCTACCCTTAACGGCAGAGCGAATACAGGAGCAACCTATGCATATCTGGCGAGCAGCGCTGATTTCCGGCGCACTAAGCTGTTCTTCTCTGGCGCTGGCCGCGGATGTAGCGGTAGAGGTGCTGCAGGACAACCTCTCTCATCCCTGGTCGGTGGCCTTTTTGCCGGATAATCGCACGCTGCTTATCACCGAGCGCACCGGTCAGCTGCGCAGCTGGCAGCCTGAAGGCGGCCTGTCGAAGCCGATACAGGGCGTGCCGCAGGTCTGGGCTGAGCGGCAGGGCGGATTACTGGATGTGGTTCCGGCACCTGATTTCGCGCAAAGCCGCCGCGTATGGCTGAGTTACACCACGGCCGATAGCCGCGGGCGTGCCGGCGGCGTCGTGGGTTACGGTCAGCTGAGCGAGGATATGCAGAAGCTTAACGGGTTTCGCGTGGTGCTGGAGCAGACGCCTAAACTCTCCGGTGGTGCGAATATCGGTACGCGGCTGGCCTTTGACCGGCAGGGCTTTCTCTATGTGGCTTTCGGCGACAATTTTGTCAGCAGTAGCGCCCAGCAGCTGGATAAGCTGTCAGGAAAAATTGTTCGCCTGACGCAGGAGGGCGGCGTACCGCAGGATAATCCGTTTGTTCACACGCAGGGCGCTCGTCCGGAGATCTGGAGCTATGGCGTGCGTAATCCTCAGGGGCTGGCGCTGAATCCCTGGACGGGGCAGATGTGGGAGAGTGAGCACGGGCCGCGCGGCGGCGATGAGGTAAACCGGCTGGAGAAAGGTCACAACTATGGCTGGCCGCTTGCCACTTACGGCATCGATTACAGCGGGCAGCCGGTGCCGGAAGCGAAGGGCACGCAGGTAGCAGGAACTGACCAGCCGCTGTTCTGGTGGAAAGTGTCACCGGCTCTCAGCGGCATGGCGTTCTACACCAGTACGCGCTTTCCGCAGTGGAAAAACGCGCTGTTTATCGGTGCACTGAAAGATAAAAGCCTGATCCGGCTGCGCGTTGAGGGCGATCGGGTCACGGAGGAGGAGCGGCTGCTGAGCGATCGTAATGAACGTATCCGGGATGTGCGTCAGGGACCGGATGGCTGGCTCTACGTACTGACTGATGAAGCCAGCGGTAAATTGCTCCGGGTAGGCGTGCAGCCGGAGCAGGCTGAAACAGGTAACTAATCAGCGCGCCCAGCGGCAAATCTGCCAGCCGCGCTGCTCCGCCTCGTGCTGCAGGCGCGCATCCGGATTGACTGCCCAGGCGTGGTCAGCCCAGGCCAGCAGCGGCAGGTCATTAAACGAGTCGCTATAGGCCCAGGTATGTGTGAAACTGAGCGCCTGCTGACGGGCCTGCCAGTCGCGCAGGCGAACCACTTTACCTTCGCGATAGGTTGCGGTACCGAGAATAGCACCGCTGTAGCGCGCATTAACCACTTCAGCATGGATGGCCAGCGCGCCGTCCACGCCCAGACGTTCAGCGATAGGAATGGCAAGGTGGTCGCCGCTGGCGGTAATGATCAGTATCTTATCACCGCGCTGCTGATGCCACTGAATGCGCTCCCGCGCGGCAGGAAACACACGCGGCAGGATGTCGCGGTGGATAAAGCGTCTTATCCAGCCAGCCACGGTCGGCGTGGCCATGCCAGCCAGCGGTGCCAGTGTGGTGTGCATATACTCTTCAATGGGCAGCTCGCCAGCGTAATAACGCTGCATCAGCCTGCGATCCTCATCAATCACTGTTTCAGGCGCAAATCCCTGTGACACCAGCCAGCGCAACCAGAGGCTGGTACTGTCATCACATATCAGGGTTTCATCGAGATCGAACACGGCAAGATCCATAACGCTCTCCTCAGGCTGACTGATTCCAGCGTAGCGGAATTTTGTGACAGGCTTAGCTTTTCCGGACAAATTCAGAATTGTGCGCAGTTTTTTACTTCGGGTGACGGCATACACTGGACCGGACAGGATGTTGACCTGGATTAATATAAGAAAACTTAATTAACTTTACGATTCAACGGTTTTTTTCGCCAGCGCGAACCGTTAGCGTTTTACACGAGATCTTCCCCGCCCGCGAAAGCCCCGATTTTACAAGGACAATCTGGTTACGCCCATGAAACTACACCTTTGCGCATCGTTATTACGGCCTCTGGCTGCCACCTCGCTGTTGTTTATTTTCCCGGCTGTTTCTCAGGCCGTTGACGCTCCGGCTGCTCCGCAAATCGAGGCCAAAGCCTGGGTTCTGATGGACTATAACAGCGGCAAAGTTCTGGCTGAATCGAATGCCGATCAGCGGCTCGATCCCGCCAGTCTGACCAAGATGATGACCAGCTATGTGGTAGGGCAGGCGCTGAAATCAGGAAAGATCAATAACGGTGATATGGTGACAATTGGTCAGGATGCCTGGGCAACCGGTAATCCAAAACTGCGCGGCTCATCGCTGATGTTCCTCAAGCCCGGTGACCGTATTCCGGTATCAGAATTAAATAAAGGCATTGTTATTCAGTCCGGCAACGATGCCTGTATTGCGCTGGCAGATTATGTTGCCGGCAGTCAGGACGCCTTTATCGGGCTGATGAACAACTACGTTAAAGCCTTCGGTCTGCAAAATACGCATTTTATGACGGTGCATGGTCTGGACGCGGAAGGGCAGTACAGCACCGCCCGCGATATGGCGATTATCGGCCAGCGGCTGATAAGCGATGTGCCGGATGAGTATGCGCTCAACAGCGAGAAAGAGTTTACGTTTAACAATATCAAACAGCGCAACCGCAACCGGCTGCTCTGGAGCTCCAACCTGAAAGTGGACGGCATTAAAACCGGGCATACCTCAGGCGCAGGCAACAATCTGGTGGCGTCTGCCGTTGATGGCGATATGCGTCTAATCTCGGTAGTGCTGGGCGCACAAACCGACGCCATTCGTTTTCGCGAAAGTGAAAAGCTGCTGACCTGGGGATTCCGTTTTTATGAAACGGTAACGCCTATCAAGGCAGATAAGCCGTTTGCCCGTCAGCGCGTCTGGTTTGGTGATAAGGGAGAAGTGGATCTCGGCGTGGCGAAAGATGCGGCGATTACCGTACCTAAAGGCCAGATGAAAAATCTGAAAGCGAGCTTTACCCTGAATACGCCGCAGCTGGAAGCCCCCATCGCCAAAAATCAGGTTGTCGGCACTATCGATTTCCAGCTGGATGGAAAAACCATCGAGCAGCGCCCGCTGGTGGCGATGGAAGCCGTACCGGAAGGCGGCTTTGTCGGACGTATCTGGGATTTTATTATGATGAAATTCCACGGCTGGTTCGGTAAGTGGTTTAGTTAGGAAGCGGGGGCAGGCGCTGGTTCCGGGCCGGTTCCGTTCGCCACGGGGGCTGGCGCCGGTTTCGTTCGCCGTCAGCTGCGGGGCGCAGATTAAGCGCCGGTTCCGTTCGCCGTCAGCTGCGGGTAATGTTAAGCGCCGGTTCCGTTCGCCGTCAGCGGCGGCAGCAGCCTCCGCCCCGGCACGGCGACCGGGCAGAGGACGCCAGGCCGCGCCCTCTGCACTCCCCGGCCCTGCGCCAGCCCTGTCCGCCGCTGCGCGGTTCCCTCGCTCACGCCCGCTTCCCCGGGACCGGCCGCCATTCGCTCCTGCTCACCGCGCCCTTTCGCCGACGTCCTGTCGGCTCATCCCGGAA
>NZ_VWUF01000011.1:0-113556 GCF_008631385.1 Pantoea sp. M_9
TGCTCTGTGAATTAAACTTCGTAATGAATTACGTGTTCACTCAGCAAAGACTTGATATTTTTTACGTCCGGAGACGCTGATATCAATCCTGCGAGTGCCCACACAGATTGTCTGATAAATTGTTAAAGAGCAGTGCCGCGATTTCTCAAGCGGCGCGGGATGCGTATATTACGCTTTCCGCATTTTCAGTCAAGCATTTATTTTGCTTTTCTGAAGGTTGCTGTAAAAGCCACCTGCTTGACGCGACGCTTCGTAAGCCGTTGTGCCGTGTCAGTGGAGGCGCATTATAGGGAGTTCTTCCGGGCTGACAAGTGCTAATTTTGAATTATTTTCTGAGTGTTGTTTTTTTCAGCGAAACCGCCTCAAACTGCCAGTTTTTCGAGCAACGGAAAGCCATAACGCTGTAAAACGCTGGATAACTGTACCGCTTCTTCGTCCATAGATGTGCAAAACGCGATGTTGCTGTCAGCAGAAGCCGCATCAGGCGCCTCGTGCTCAAGCAACCAGACGGTACGCCTGGCTATAGCAGCACCGGAATCAACCAGACGGGTTCCATCCGGCAGAACCTGCTGCAGTTCATCGCGCAGCAGTGGAAAGTGCGTACAGCCAAGCACAACCGTATCTGGCGGCTCTTTCATTCGTAACCAGGGTTGCACTGCCCGGCGAACCTCACTCAGTGATACCGGTTCACCATGCAGCTTCGCCTCTGCCAGTTCAACCAGCTCAGCAGACCCCAGCATCTCAATGGTGCACTCCCGGGCAAACTGTTTCACCAGTTCATGGGTATAGGGCCGCTTTACCGTTCCCCGCGTTGCCAGCAGCCCCACTACCCCGTTACGTGTCAGGCGAGCCGCCGGCTTAATTGCCGGCACCACGCCGACGACCGGAAACGCAAAGCGTTCGCGCAGTGCCGGTAAAGAGACGGTACTGGCCGAGTTGCAGGCAATGATGACCAATGCGAGCGGAAAACGCTGCGTAATGGCCGTGACCACTGCCACTACGCGTTCAACAATGTACGTTTCCGTTTTTTCGCCATAGGGAAACCCTTCATTATCGAAAGCGTAGAGATAGTGCAGGTCCGGCAGCAGCTGCCGGACTTCATCATAGACGGAGAGCCCACCTACGCCGGAATCAAACACCAGCACGGTGGGACGGAGATCAGAAGCTGTAGCTGGCGCTAAGGTAGTATTCTCGTCCAGGGGTGCGATAGCCATAAACCGTCTCATAATCCTTATCCAACAGATTGGCAATTTTACCACGAACTGTCAGATGAGACGTGACCGGATACGCAGCTGAGAAATCCACCAGGCTATAACCCGGCATGCGACGCTGTGTTGCTGCGTACTGGTTGGTATTGTTGTTATAGCTTTTACCAAAATATTGCCAGGCGAGATCAAAGTCGATATCCAGTGCGGTCCAGTCCAGCTGATACTTATATTGCTGGCGGGAACGGTGTGCCAGTACCTCATTATCACCATCGCGGCGCGGATCGATATATTGCAGCGTGATACGGTGAGTAAAAATACCGGTATCTGCACTGCCTCTCCACTCAATGCCTTTAATCGTCGCTGACTGTACGTTGTAGTAGGTGCCAGTAAAGTTTTCGTCAGCTCTGTAGTCGATCAGGTTATTAATTTTATTCTGGTAAAGATAAAGGTGCCATTCCACCGGACCGCTGAGTCCTTCGAGACCGGTTTCAATCTGATGTGACTTCTCAGCCCGGAGATCGGGATTGGATGCAATAAATAGACGGCTCTGTCCATACATCTGCCCCAGCGTAGGTGCCTGGAAAGCGGTGCCATACGAAAAGATGAGGCGATAATCGGGCATAAACGCCCATCCCGCCGCTGCCTGCCACGTGCCGTTCCAGCCAAACTGGTTGTTATTATCACCGCGCAGCGCACCCTCCAGCGTAAGCGTATTGAACTGCTGCTGCGTGGTCAGATAGTAACCGGTGCTGTTACGCGTGTAGTTGTCAGCGCTGAACCGATCGCTGGACGCGAGTTTCTGCTGCTGCCAGTCGATGCCGGCGCTGAGTGTGCCATGCGCCATGGCAACACTATTGCCCCACTGCAGATTACGCTGGCTCATATCATCCAGCGACGTGCCCGGACGATAGAGGCCGAGCGTACTGGCATAGTTGTAATCTTTATAGCGCTGGTAGCTGTAGCTCAGTTCCGAAGAGTAGCGCTCTTCACTGAACTTCATACCGCCTTCATAGGTATGATTATAAATCTGCCGTTTATCACTGCCGTCCTGATAGCCTGCATCATACGCACTATTATTGCCGTAGCCGTAGCCGCGAAAGAAGGCGGATAAACTGTCGCTGATACGGTGATTCACACCGGCCCAGAATGTTTTACTGCGAAAGCCGTCGCGATCGCCATCAACCGCATACGCCGACTGCGGCTGGATGTTATAGCCGCGCGTCGACTGAAAGGCCCCCGCTACGGTTACCAGCGTATCCTCGCCCACCTTATGTCGCAGCGCCGCATCATACTCCTGATAGCGATTCGACCCGAGACCCGCCGTTATTTGCCCGCCTGGCTCGCTGTTCCCGGTAATGATGTTCACCACGCCGCCAATGGCATCGGCGCCGTAAACGGCGGAGCGTGGTCCGCGAATCAGCTCAATACGCTGAATCAACGCCAGCGGAATCTGGCTAAAGTCAGCGATGCCGGTGATCCCTGATTTCGCCAGCGGGATCCCATCAATCAGCACCAGCGTATGACGCGCCTCCGCGCCGCGGATATAGATGTAACTGGTCTGGCCCGGACCGCCGTTTTGCGCAATATCTACGCCAGGCAGGCGCCGCATGACATCAGTCAGCGATTTTGCCTGCCAGCGATCGATCTCTTCCCGCGTGATCACCTCACCCGGTGCCAGCACGCTGCTGACCGGCTGCTGAAAGCGGTTAGCGGTGACAAGTTGCGTATTATCATTTTTCCGGGCATAGCCAGAGGGCGCCCAGAGCGACAGCGCTGTTGCACTCAGGGTGAACAGCGAAGCAGAGGTTATTTTCATTGTTATAGCATCCAAAGGATCGAGCCGGATGCCGCAGGCCTGAGATCGATAGCACGCGATGATCTCAGCGTTTGCGACGATACACCGGCAGGTCTTCGGGCTGAGAATCATAAATGGTGAAGACTTCCCATCCGTCAGGACAGTGTCTGCCTGGGCGATCACCACGACATTCTTTTACCGCTGCGCGTCAGCTCCAGATTTGCACTGGATTCCCTTTTAACTCAATGAGGCCGGCGGCCGCAGTCTACGGTTAAGCCCGCCGCCGATCCACTCCTCCCGCTTTCTGACGTTCGGTTGGGCTGGACATCAGCAGTTGAATGCCTACAATCGCCCGGCAAGCAGGCTTATTACCAGGATTGAAGATGACACCCGAACAGCTCCCGATTGACCAGTATGACGCGCAACTCGCTGAAAAAGTCAGCCGTTTACAGACGATGATGACCCCTTTCACCGCGCCTGATGTGGAGGTGTTCCGATCGCCGGTCAGTCACTACCGTATGCGCGCAGAGTTTCGCATCTGGCACGACGGTGACGACCTCTATCACATCATCTTCGACCAGGCGACCAAACAGCGCATTCGCGTGGACAGCTTTCCGGCCGCCAGCGAGCTGATTAATCAGATGATGCCCAGACTGATGGCAGCGATACGCGATAATCAGGTGCTGCGCTTTAAGCTGTTCCAGATCGATTACCTCTCCACGCTGAGCAACCAGATTGTGATCTCCCTGCTTTATCATCGCAAACTGGAAGAAGAGTGGCATGCCGCCGCCAGCGCGCTGCGTGACCAGTTACGTGCTGAAGGATTTGATGTGCAGCTGATTGGACGCGCGACCAAAACCAAAATCTGTCTGGATCGCGACTACGTGGATGAGCGTCTGCCGGTGGCGGGCAAAGAGCTGATTTACCGCCAGGTAGAAAACAGCTTTACCCAGCCTAATGCCGCCATGAACATTCAGATGCTGGAGTGGGCGCTGGATGTTACGCAGCAGTCGCGTGGCGATCTGCTGGAGCTTTACTGCGGTAACGGCAACTTTTCGCTGGCGCTGGCGCGCAATTTCCGCCGCGTACTGGCTACAGAGATAGCCAAACCCTCGGTGGCGTCGGCTCAGTACAATATCGCCGTAAATCAGATCGATAACGTGCAGATTATTCGTATGGCAGCGGAAGAGTTTACCCAGGCCATGAACGGCGTGCGCAGCTTTAACCGGCTGGAAGGCATCGATCTCAGCAGCTATCAGTGCGAGACAATTTTTGTCGATCCGCCACGCAGCGGGCTGGATGATGAAACGGTAAAAATGGTGCAGGCGTATCCGCATATTCTGTATATCTCCTGTAACCCGCAGACCCTGTGCGACAATCTGGCCGCGCTGTCAGGCACGCATCAGATTGAGCGGCTGGCGCTGTTCGATCAGTTCCCGTATACCCACCATATGGAATGCGGCGTATTGCTGACGCGCAAAGCATAAAAAAACGGGAACCCGCAGGTTCCCGTTTTTTTACTGCCGGCTTCTGGCGCGGCGGAAGCGCGTGCCAATCCAGAACACCAGTCCCGTCATCAGAATAACAGGAATGAAGTTCGAGCCGATATCCGGATATTCTGCGCGCACCATGGCGCTATAGACCAGAATGCCCAGCAGAAAAAATGCCGCAGCCAGTGACGGCATGCCGTCCGGCATATTGCGATTGAGGTAACGCTGATGCAGGCACCATGCTGACAGCCCAAGCGCTATCAGCGGAAAAATGGAAAACGGCACAAAGCTACTGAACAGCGCCGAAAAGGAGCCGTTGATTGCTAAACCAGTAATAAAAGAGAGTAATAACGTTCCTTTATCACGAGGATGCTGCTCAATCATTTCATTATCCTTATCACGTTATTTTTCAGGGAATTCCAGGGTCACGGCCAGCCGCTCTTGTTCCCGGCGATACCAGTAGTAGGCGCCTTTGGCGATCATACGCAGCTGCAGTACCAGCCGCTCTTCCAGCTTACGCCGCTGGTCAGAGTCGACATCCAGCGCTTCAGCGCCGGCGCTAAAAACAATGGTCACCATCGCCTCAGCCTGCGCTTCGGTAAAGCTGCGCGGCATACGGCTTTCCAGCTCAAGGTAGTCAGCCAGTTCGGCGATAAAATGCTGGATCTCACGTGCGACAGCAGCGCGGAAGGCGGCTGACGTGCCGGAACGTTCGCGCAGCAGAAGCCGAAACGCATTCGGGTTGTTGCCGATGAACTCCATAAAGGTTGCCACCGACGTTTTAATGATGCTGCCGCCTTTCGCGATACGCTGGCGCGCCTGGCGCATCAGCTGGCGCAGCATCAGCCCGCTCTCATCAACCATGGTCAGTCCCAGCTCATCCACATCACGAAAGTGACGGTAGAATGAGGTAGGGGCAATGCCGGCTTCACGTGCTACTTCGCGTAAACTCAGGCTGGCAAAACTCCTTTCTGCACTAAGCTGACTGAATGCAGCTTCAATCAGCGAACGTCTTGTACGTTCTTTTTGTTGCGCCCGAACGCCCATCTTTGCGGCCTTGTGAGTAATCAGGCGCTCACTATAACAAACTTTTCAGCGTACAGCCGGGCAAACTTTGTCACCGCCTGTTAACCTCACTGAATGTCAAACTTCTGCATTTTTCACTGTTAGAATTCAGATGTGCGCGGCGAGATGTTAGAATCTCGTTGTAAAAATGTATAGAAGAATAGGACGTACTGGTATGCAAAAGTCTTACGATTACGATGCCATTGTCATTGGCTCCGGTCCGGGCGGCGAAGGTGCGGCGATGGGGCTGGTCAAGCAGGGAGCGCGCATCGCAGTGATCGAACGCTACCACAACATTGGCGGCGGTTGTACACACTGGGGAACCATCCCTTCCAAAGCGCTGCGCCATGCCGTCAGCCGCATCATTGAATTCAATCAGAACCCGCTCTACAGCGATCATACCCGTCTTCTCCGCTCCTCGTTCGCTGACATCCTTAACCACACTGAAAATGTTATCAGTCAGCAGACTGCCATGCGCCAGGGCTTCTATGAGCGTAACCGCTGTGAACTCTATCAGGGCGACGCGCATTTTGTTGATGCCAACACAATAGAGGTGGAGCAGCCTGATGGCACCCGCGAGCAGCTGACGGCAGAAAAATTTGTCATTGCCTGCGGCTCACGTCCCTATCACCCGGCCGACGTCGACTTTACACACCCGCGCATCTACGATTCCGACTCTATTCTGAATCTGCATCATGAACCGGGTCATGTGATCATCTATGGTGCCGGCGTGATTGGTTGCGAATACGCCTCTATCTTCCGCGGTCTTAACGTCAAGGTCGATCTCATCAACACCCGCGATCGCCTGCTGGCGTTTCTCGATCAGGAGATGTCCGATTCCCTCTCTTACCACTTCTGGAACAGCGGTATAGTGATCCGTCACAACGAAGAGTTTGAGAAGATTGAAGGCGTCAGCGATGGCGTGATCATGCACCTGAAGTCAGGCAAAAAGGTCAAAGCGGATTGTCTGCTGTATGCGAACGGCCGCACCGGAAACACCGACTCGCTTTCGCTGGAGAATGTAGGTCTGGAAGCGGATGGACGCGGCCTGCTCAAAGTCAACAGTATGTATCAGACCGCGCAGCCGCACATTTATGCCGTGGGTGATGTGATTGGCTATCCAAGCCTGGCTTCCGCCGCCTACGATCAGGGGCGTATTGCTGCTCAGGCAATTATCAAAGGTGAAGCGAGTGCGCATCTGATCGAAGATATTCCGACCGGTATCTACACCATTCCTGAAATCAGCTCGGTAGGAAAAACAGAGCAGCAGCTGACCGCGATGAAAGTGCCTTATGAAGTGGGCCGTGCGCAGTTTAAGCATCTGGCACGCGCGCAGATTGTTGGCATGCACGTCGGCAGCCTGAAAATTCTGTTTCACCGCGAGACAAAAGAGATTCTGGGGATCCACTGCTTTGGTGAGCGCGCGGCGGAGATTATCCACATCGGCCAGGCCATTATGGAGCAGAAAAATGGCGGTAACACGATTGAGTACTTCGTGAATACCACCTTTAACTACCCTACCATGGCTGAAGCCTATCGCGTGGCCGCACTGAACGGATTAAACCGCCTGTTTTAACGCCGCGTCAAAATGGCCCTGCATATGGGTTTTGATTGCTTCTGCCAGCTGCTCATAGCGGCTGCGCAGAGGCGAGCCTGGCCGGTAAACCAGCGCGATAGTGCGCTGCGGCACCGGTTTATAACAGGGCAGATAGCAGACACCATCGCGCACGCGCTCTTTGGGCACCGCCAGTGAAGGCAGTAGCGTAATACCGCTGCCGGCCGCCACCATATTACGCAGCGTTTCCAGACTGGTGGCGCGAAAATGGGTATCTTCGTCCGCACCCGCCTCAAAGCAGAAGCCCATCGCCTGATCGCGCAGGCAGTGACCATCTTCCAGCATCAGCAGTTTTTCACCCGCCAGATCGGACATCGGCACGCGATCGCGATCGTGCCACGGGTGATCTTCGTAGATCGCCAGCTTCATGGGCTCATCAAACAGCGGCACTTCGATAAAGGCTTCACTCTCTTTAACCAGCGCCAGAATAGCGCAGTCGAGTTTGCCGCTGTCGAGCTGTGCCAGCAGCTGCTGAGTCTGCGCTTCGTGCAGATACATCTCCAGCTTCGGGAAAGTCTGATGCAGCATAGGGATAATATTGGGCAGCAGATAGGGGCCGGTCGTGGGGATCAGTCCGATATGCAGCGGTCCGGACATCGCTTCACCCTGCTGGCTGGCCATCTCTTTCAGCACCTTAACCTCACGCAGTACGGTTCGCGCCTGATCAACCAGCAGTAGCCCTGCCTGGGTGAACAGCACTTTACGGCTGGTACGTTCCAGCAGCATGACGCCCAGTTCATCTTCCAGCTTACGGATCTGTCCGCTCAGGGTCGGCTGACTGACATGACAGGCATCAGCAGCGCGGCGGAAATGGCGGTGTTCCGCAAGTGAAACCAGATACTCGAGATCGCGAATGTTCATTAATATCCTCCAAACCACGATAGCCCGTGGCGATAGATAGAATAGCAACGAACGATTGGCCCTATCAAGCTATGCACGGGAATAATAGCGCCCACTGATTTAAGCCCATGCATTTGTAGAGAAATTTATTTATTAGCTGAACATGTGCCGGGGCTGAACGCTTTTATGAAAAACGCTTTTTACGCAGCAAATCTGTTTTGCTGAACCCAATCACTGTGCTGGCGGGGAGTGCCGGTACGCTGATGATGTGCCTATAAAAATATGCAATTCCGAAGCCAGAGGTTGGCGGGCTTTTTTATAAAGCCCGCTTTTTTTATGGCGTATCAAACCGGCCAGCGTCCGGGAGCGGCTATTGCAGGCGCGCCTGTGCTTCGCGGATCGCCTGGGCTACCTGCTGCGGCGCAACACCGCCGCGCGCGTTACGCTTGTTGAGGCAAGACTGCAGCGAAAGCACCGGATAGACATCCTCTTCAATGACGTTACTGAACTGCTTCAGCTGAGCCAGACTCAGCGCTTCCAGCGCCACACCCTGCTGGATAGCCGCGACGACCGCTTCTCCCACAATATGATGCGCCTCGCGGAACGGCACGCCTTTCGCGACCAGATAGTCAGCCAGCTCGGTGGCATTGGCGTAGCCCTGTTCAGCCGCTTCCTGACAGCGCGGACGTTTAACCTGAATACCATCCAGAACCAGCACTGACATGTGCAGACAGTCGAGCCAGGTATCCAGCGCGTCAAACAGCCCTTCTTTGTCTTCCTGCATATCTTTGTTGTAGGCCAGCGGCAGGCCTTTCAGCGTCATCATCATGCCGGTCAGTGCGCCCTGGACACGGCCGCATTTACCGCGAATCAGCTCCAGCGCATCCGGATTTTTCTTCTGCGGCATCAGCGATGAACCTGAGGTGACTTTATCAGACAGCTCGACGAAGCCCGCCTCGCCCGTGTTAAAGAAAATCAGGTCTTCCGCAAAGCGCGACAGATGCACCATGCCGATTGACGCGTCAGAGAGCAGCTCCAGCACGTGATCGCGATCGGACACGGTATCCAGGCTGTTACGCGTGGCCGAAGCAAAACCGAGCCAGCCCGCCAGCTGCTCGCGATCAATCTCATAAGCGGTACCGGCCAGCGCACCACAGCCCAGCGGACTGACATCCAGCCGCTTCAGCGTATCCTGCAGACGGCTCTCATCGCGCGCCAGCATTTCGGTATACGCCAGACACCAGTGGGCAAATGTAACCGGCTGCGCGCGCTGCAGATGCGTATAACCCGGCATGACGGCATCCTGATTCGCTTCCGCCGTCGCCACCAGCGCGCTCTGCAGCTGACGCGTCGCGTCCAGCAGCAGGGCAACCTGCTCTTTGCACCAGAGCTTCAGATCGGTGGCAACCTGGTCGTTACGGCTGCGTCCGGTATGCAGCTTTTTACCCAGCGCCCCGACCTTATCGATCAGCTTGCCCTCGACCCAGCTGTGAATATCTTCTGCATCGCTTTCAAGGATCTGCGACGGATTCGCGCGTACGTCCGCCAGCAGTTCGTTCAGCGCTGCTTCAAGCTGCTGCTGTTCCGCCTGGGTTAAAACATTTACGGTCACCAGCGCTTTTGACCACGCTACAGAGCCGGTGATGTCCTGCTCCGCCAGGCGATAATCAAAACGCAGTGAATCATTAAACTGTTTAAACCGCTGATCTGCTGCCTGCGAAAACCGTCCGCCCCAAAGTGCCATCTGCTTGCTCCTGAAATCGTGTTGAAAAAGGCGGCCTGAGCCGCCCTTGCATAACTGCTGCTGTGTGCTTACTTCTTCTGCTCGTTCAGCGCACGAATGCGTGAAGAGAGGGAGAACAGGCGAATAAAGCCGCCCGCGTGACGATGGTCATACACCTCATCTTCACCAAAGGTAGCGAACTCTTCTGAGTAGAGGCTGTTAGCAGATTTTTTCTGAATCGCCGTTGCCTGACCTTTGTAGAGCTGCAGAACCACTTCACCGTTAACCTCTTCCGCCAGCGATGCTGCCGCCGCCTGAATAGACTGGCGCAGCGGTGCGAACCAGCGGCCATCATATACCACGTAAGACATCTCCTGGCCCAGCTGCTCACGCCATTTGAAGCTGTCGCGATCCAGAACCAGCTGCTCAACCGCACGCAGTGCGTTTACCATGATGGTGCCGCCGGGGGTTTCATAGCAGCCGCGTGATTTGATGCCAACCAGACGGTTTTCCACGATATCGATCCGGCCAACGCCATGTTTAGCACCCAGGACGTTGAGTTTTTCCAGGCACTGGAACGGGCTCAGCTGCTCGCCGTTCACGGCAACCACGCAGCCTTTTTCAACGGTCACGGTGACATTTTCCGGCTGGTCCGGCGCTTCAAGCGGATCCACGGTCCATACCCAGCAATCTTTATTCGGTGCGTTCCACGGGCTTTCCAGCACGCCACCTTCGGTGGAGATGTGCCATGCGTTCTCATCGCGGCTGTAGATCTTCTCCAGCGACGCGGTCGTCGGAATATTGCGCTCTTTCAGATAGTCGAGCAGCGCCTCACGCGAACGCAGATCCCACTCGCGCCATGGCGCAACAACTTTAAGCTGCGGTGCCAGCGCGGTATAGGTGGTTTCAAAACGCACCTGATCGTTGCCTTTACCGGTTGCGCCGTGGCACAGCGCGTCAGCACCCACTTTCAGCGCCAGTTCAACCTGCGCTTTAGCAATGATAGGACGCGCCATGGAGGTGCCCAGCAGATAAGTGCCTTCATACAGGGCACCGGTCTGCAGCACCGGGTAGACGTAATCGCTGATGAACTCTTCACGCAGATCCACTACGTGACATTCAGATGCGCCCGACTGCAGCGCTTTTTTCTCAACGCCTTCCAGATCGGCCGGATCCTGACCAATATTGGCGACAAACGCCACCACTTCACAGCCGCCGTAGTTCTCTTTGAGCCATGGAATGATGGCTGAGGTATCGAGGCCGCCTGAGTAGGCCAGAACGATTTTTTTAATGTTTTGCGTGCTCATGTCTTAATCCTTGATTATGCGAGAATCCGGGTGCCAATCGACACGCCGTTGAAAAGGGTTGGCAGCTGTTCAGCATGACGCCAGCTGGCGATATCGACCGGACGGCCCAGCGTGCGTGCCGCATCCAGCGCAGCGTTGACTTTAACAATCATGCCGTCGGTAATAATGCCCTGCGCAATCAGCTGTTCCGCTTTCGCTGCGGTCATTTCAGCAATACGCTGGCCTTTGCCGTCGAGAATGCCGCTGACGTCAGAGAGCAGCACCAGATCGGCTCCGATAGTGGCTGCCAGCGCCGTCGCTGCCTGATCGGCATTCACATTCATCAGCGCGCCGCCGGCAGTGATGCCAATTGAGCTGATAACCGGCATATAGCCTGCATTAAGCAGCGTGTTCAGCAGCGCAGGGTTGCCCGGCGTGGCCTGCCCGACATGCCCCAGCGCTTCATCAAACTGCGCGACGCTGACCAGTCCGGCATCGCCCAGACACAGCCCGACAGCATTAATGCCGTAACGGGTTGCCCACGCCAGCAGCGTTTTATTCGCTGTGCCCGCCAGCGCGCCGGTAATAATGTCGATTTGATCGGCGGGTGTAACGCGCAGGCCATCTTTCTTTTTCACCGGCAGCGCGAGCTTTTTCATCAGTTCGTCGACCAGACAGCCGCCGCCGTGCACAATTACCAGCGGACGCTGATGCTCATTACGGTACGCCAGCAGCGCATCAAACAGCCGGGCCAGTGCTTCTTCGCTATCCAGCAGTACGCCACCCAGTTTAATGATCAGTGGATTGCTCATGGTTACGTTATCCGTCCGTTAAATCAGAGAGAGCGTTTCAGGGAAACCGAAACGAATATTCAGACACTGAATCGCCTGTGATGACGCGCCTTTCAGCAGGTTATCTTCTGCCGCGACCACAATCAGATGTTCATCCTGTACGGCAAAACCGATATCGCAGAACGGCAGGCCCACTACCGCTTTCAGCGCCGGGACGCCGTTGTCATAGAGGCGCACCAGCGGCTTGTCATGATAGGCCGCATAAAACGCGTCGGTCACATCCTGCTGCGTAATACCCGCTTTCAGGCGGCAGGTGATGGTTGCCAGAATACCGCGGGGAAAATTACCCAGATGCGGGGTAAAAATAACCGGCGCGCCAAGATGGGCAACTATTTCCGGATGATGACGGTGGTTAAACAGGCCGTAGGGCTGCAGGCTTACTTCGCAAAAGCTGGTCGCAACATTGGCTTTGCGCCCGGCCCCGCTGACGCCGCTGGTGGCATTGATTACCGGCCACTGTGCGTCATTCAGCAGATCCGCTTTGAGCAGCGGTTTCAGCGCCAGCTGCGCTGCGGTGGGATAGCACCCAGGCACGGCCACCAGCTGTGCCTCTTTAATACGTTCGTGATTCCATTCGGCCAGACCATATACCGCATTATCCAGCCACGCCTGATGCTGATGACTGAAGCCATAGTAGCGGGTGTAGAACGCCTCATCATTGACCCGGAAGGCGCCTGAGAGATCGAAGACCACGCAGCCTGCTTTCAGAAATTCAGGCGCCAGATCGTGGCTGACTTCATGCGCCGTCGCGAGAAACACCACATCCACTTTCTCTGCCCACGCCGCCGGATCGTTCAGCGGCTGCAGCGGCAGATCCACGATACCTTTCAGCTGCGGATGGAGATCGGAGAGCAATTTTCCGGCATCCGGGCTTTGCGCTGAAACCGCTAAAGCGGTTATGTTCATATGCGGATGGCGATTCAGGTAAGTGGCAAGCTCTACGCCAGCATAACCACTGGCACCAACGATCAGCGTATTCAACATCAGGCTGTATACCTTTTTACAGTCAACGTATCGGGTCGCGGCCGTGCCCCGTTGCCCACGATGCCGTTTGCACTTTTTCAGTTCACATGCAGACGACGTTAATGTATTTTTATTCACTATTAGTGCATGAATATTGATACATCCTAACCTAAGGACCGTCAACAGTGAAGTCAAAAATTCCACCTTTTATCGAACTCTACCGCCAGTTGATCGCCTCACCGTCAATCAGCGCAACCGACAGCGCGCTTGACCAGAGCAACGAAAGTTTAATCAATTTGCTGGCGGGCTGGTTCCGCGATCTGGGCTTCAGCGTTGAAGTTCAGCCGGTACCGGGCACGCGACATAAGTTCAACCTGCTGGCGCGCAGCGGGGAAGGCGCAGGCGGACTGCTGCTGGCGGGTCATACTGACACCGTGCCCTTTGATGACGGACGCTGGACACGCGATCCGTTTGTCCTGACTGAACATGACAATAAACTTTACGGCCTGGGCACGGCAGATATGAAAGGCTTCTTCGCCTTTATTCTCGATGCGCTGCGCGATGTTGACGTCACTACGCTTAAAAAACCGCTCTATGTGCTGGCGACCGCTGACGAAGAGACCACGATGGCAGGTGCCAAATATTTCTCTGAGTCAGCCCGGCTGCGCCCCGACTGCGCCATTATCGGTGAGCCTACCTCGCTCAAACCGGTACGCGCCCACAAAGGCCACCTTTCACACGCTATCCGCATTGAGGGCCAGTCAGGCCACTCCAGCGACCCGGCGCGCGGCGTAAATGCGATTGAGCTGATGCACGCCTCTATTACGGAACTGATGAAGCTGCGCCATACCCTGCAAGAGCGCTATCACCATGATGGCTTTGCCATTCCTTATCCGACCATGAACTTTGGTCATATTCATGGTGGTGACGCGGCTAACCGCATCTGCGCCTGTTGCGAGCTGCATATGGATATCCGGCCGCTGCCGGGCCTGAGCCTGAACGATCTGGATGGCTTGCTGAATGAAGCGCTGGCACCGGTGAGCGCCCGCTGGCCTGGCCGTCTGACCGTAAGCGAACTGCATCCGCCTATTCCGGGTTATGAATGTCCGGTCGATCATGAGCTGGTTACGGTAGTGGAAAAGCTGCTGGGCGTGCCGACAGAAGTGGTCAACTACTGTACCGAAGCGCCTTTTATTCAGCAGATCTGCCCGACGCTGGTGCTGGGGCCAGGTTCAATCGAGCAGGCGCATCAGCCGGATGAATTTATCGATACCGCATTTATTAAGCCAACTCACGCCCTGATCACGCAGGTTGTGCAGCATTTTTGCCGCTGATAGATAATATGCGGGGCATTTCACTGTTTAATCAGCAAAATGCCCCGTCATTATCTGGCGTTTGCTGATAAGAATAACTTATCTCTCTCCATCCCCGATAAAACTTATCACTTTCCGCACGTTAGCTGCCTGTTTTCGTCAGTTCAGGCTAATTGACGGAGTTCACAAATCGTGGCTAGATAAAAGATGATGTTATACCCGCTGGTTGGGTCCAGAGGGGTTAAAAGACGATAAGGGTGTCAGGGTCAAATGAACGAACAATATTCCGCAATGCGAAGTAATGTCAGTATGCTCGGCAAACTGCTCGGGGATACGATAAAGGATGCACTGGGAGAAAACATTCTCGATCGGGTGGAAACCATCCGCAAACTCTCTAAGTCATCCCGTGCAGGCAATGACTCTCATCGCCGGGAGCTGCTGTCAACGCTGCAGAACCTTTCTAACGATGAGCTGCTGCCGGTGGCCCGCGCCTTTAGTCAGTTTCTTAACCTTACCAACGTGGCTGAACAATATCAGACCATTTCACGCAGCGGCGATGGCGCTAACCATCCGGAGCTGCTGAAAAAGACGTTTGAGCGCCTGAAGCAGCATAACGATCTCAGCGAAATGGCTATCCGTCAGGCGATTGAAGAGCTGTCGCTGGAGCTGGTCCTGACCGCACACCCGACTGAAATTACCCGCCGCACCCTGATCCACAAGCTCGGCGAAGTGAACAGCTGCCTTGAGCAGCTCGATCACGCTGATATCACCGACTATGAGCGCAATCAGGTGATGCGCCGCCTGCGCCAGCTGGTAGCGCAGGCGTGGCATACGGATGAGATCCGTAAATATCGCCCTACCCCGGTCGATGAAGCGAAATGGGGCTTCGCCGTCGTGGAAAATAGCCTGTGGGAGGGCGTGCCCGCGTTTCTGCGTGAACTGAATGAGCAGGTTGAAGAGACGTTTGGCATTCAGCTGCCGGTGGATTTTGTGCCGATTAAATTCACGTCGTGGATGGGCGGCGATCGTGACGGCAACCCAAACGTGACCGCGCCCATCACCCGCCACGTCATGCAGCTAAGCCGCTGGAAAGCAGCCGACCTCTTCCTGCGCGATGTGGGAGTGCTGATCTCTGAGCTGTCGATGTCGGAGTGCAGCGACGAAGTGCGCGTAATGTGCGGCGATCCGGATGCGATTGAACCTTACCGCGTGATCCTGAAACGCATGCGCAGCCAGCTGATGAACACGCAGGCATATCTGGAGCAGCGCCTGAAAGGTGAACGCCTGCCGCGTCCTGCCGATCTGCTGGTCTCCAATGAGCAGCTCTGGCAGCCGCTGTTTGCTATTTATCAGTCGCTGCAGCAGTGTGGTATGAGCATTATCGCTAATGGCCAGCTGCTGGACACGCTGCGCCGGGTAAAATGCTTTGGCGTACCGCTGGTGCGCATCGACATCCGCCAGGAGAGCACCCGTCATACCGAAGCGATTGCAGAAGTTACGCGCTATCTCGGCCTCGGCGACTACGAAAGCTGGTCAGAAGCGGACAAACAGGCGTTTCTGATCCGCGAACTCAATTCAAAACGCCCGCTGCTGCCGCGTCAGTGGGAGCCAGGCGACAACACGCGCGAAGTGCTGGAAACCTGTAAAGTCGCCGCCGAGGCGCCGCAGGGTTCAATTGCAGCCTACGTGATCTCTATGGCAAAAACGCCTTCTGACGTGCTGGCGGTTCATCTGCTGCTGAAAGAGGCGGGCATTCCGTACGCTATGCCGGTCGCGCCACTGTTTGAAACGCTGGATGACCTGAACAACGCCAATGATGTCATGACGCAGCTGCTGAATATTGACTGGTATCGCGGCTTTATCAACGGCAAACAGATGGTAATGATTGGCTACTCCGACTCGGCAAAAGATGCCGGCGTGATGGCGGCCAGCTGGGCACAGTATCAGGCGCAGGACGCACTGATTAAAACCTGTGAAAAAGCGGGCATTACCCTGACGCTGTTCCACGGTCGCGGCGGCTCCATTGGCCGTGGCGGCGCGCCGGCGCACGCCGCCCTGCTCTCTCAGCCCCCGGGCAGCCTTAAAGGAGGCCTGCGCGTGACAGAACAGGGTGAGATGATCCGCTTTAAATATGGCTTGCCGGAAGTCACCATCGCCAGCCTGTCGCTCTACACCGGGGCCATTCTGGAAGCGAATCTGATGCCGCCGCCAGAGCCTGAACAGGAGTGGCGGGAGATCATGAACGGCCTTTCTGCGCACTCCTGCGCCATGTATCGCGGTTACGTCCGTGAAAATGCTGACTTTGTTCCCTACTTCCGCTCTGCCACACCGGAGCAGGAGCTGGGCAAACTGCCGCTGGGCTCACGTCCGGCTAAACGTCGTCCGACCGGTGGCGTTGAATCCCTGCGTGCCATTCCGTGGATTTTTGCCTGGACGCAAAACCGTCTGATGCTGCCAGCCTGGCTTGGTGCCGGCGCGGCGCTGCAGAAAGCGATGGATGAAGGTCATCAGGATCAGCTGGAAACGATGTGCCGCGACTGGCCGTTCTTTTCGACCCGCCTGGGGATGCTGGAGATGGTCTTCTCCAAAGCTGATTTGTGGCTGGCAGAGTATTACGATCAGCGCCTGGTTGATAAAGCGCTCTGGCCGCTGGGTAAACAGCTGCGCGACCAGCTGGAAGCGGACATTAAAGCGGTGCTGACCATCGCAAATGATGCGCATCTGATGGCGGATCAGCCGTGGATTGCCGAATCCATTGCGCTGCGCAACGTGTATACCGATCCCCTGAACGTGCTGCAGGCGGAGCTGCTGCAGCGCGCCCGCGCCCAGGAAGCACGCGGTGACGAACCGGACGCGCGGGTTGAGCAGGCGCTGATGGTAACCATCGCCGGCGTGGCCGCCGGCATGCGCAATACCGGTTAGCCGATACAAAAAAGGAGCCTCAGGCTCCTTTTTTTATTCTCTCTGCAGCAGCAGGATTAAAGCAGCTGAGCAAGACGGTTCAGATCCGACTGCAGCGCACCAGCGGTAACATCACGTCCGGCACCGGGTCCGCGGATCACCAGCGGATTATCGCGATACCAGCGGCTCTCAATGGCAAAGACGTTATCGCACGGCAGCAGCGCTGCCAGCGGATGTTCAGGCCGCACCGCTTCCACGCCAACGCGGGCTTTACCGCTGGCATCAAAGCGCGCCACATAACGCAGCACCAGACCCAGCTCCTGCGCCGCTTCGTAGCGCTGCAGCATCTGGTTATTCAGCTCGTCGGCGTTTTCAAAAAAGTGATCAACCGATTCCGCCTCACAGTCGACTGGTACCAGCGACTCTACCCGCACCTGATCCGGCTCGATATCGTAGCCCGCCTCACGCGCCAGGATCACCAGCTTGCGCTTCACATCCTGCCCGGAGAGATCGACGCGCGGATCGGGTTCAGTCAGCCCCTGCTGCCACGCCTGATCCACCAGCTCGCTGAAAGGAACGCTGCCGTCAAACTGCAAAAACAGCCACGACAGCGTGCCGGAGAAAATTCCGCTGATGGAGAGTATCGAGTCACCACTTTCGCGCAGGTCGCGTACCGTATGGTTAACCGGCAAACCGGCACCGACCGTCGCGTTATAGAGCCAGTGGCGCCCGGTTTTGGCGAAGGCATCGCGGATCTGACGCCAGCTCTGGCTGTCTGATGCGCCAGCCACTTTATTTGCGCTGATCACGTGAAAACCGTGACTGGCAAAATCGAGATACTGCTGCGCCAGCGGCGCGCTGGCGGTTACGTCCAGCACCACCAAATCATCAAACGGATGCGCGCGCATCCACAGGAACAGCGACTCCTCATCCAGCGCCTGCGCTTCATCGTCGAAAAAGGCCAGCGTGCGGCTGGCATCCAGCCCGTCGTAACTCAGCAGGCTGCGACGACTGTCAGCCACGCCAGCCAGCACAAACTCAAAGCCGGTACGTGCTGAGAGCGTTTCCTGCTCGCGGGCGAACAGCTCCAGCCAGCGCGCGCCGATATTCCCCTTCCCAAACAGCATCAGGCCGATACGCTTTTCCGCGCGAAACAGCGACTGATGCAGTCCCTGAATCAGATGGCGGGTCGGTCCTGTGCGCAGCACGGCGACCAGGCTGATATGCTCTTCTGACTGCCAGACAAACTCAACCGGCTGATCTTTAATCTGCTGCCAGAAACGGTGGCTGTGCAGCGGATTGCGCGTTACGCCAGCCCCCACCAGCGCCACCAGCGCCATGCCGTCGCGCAGCTGCAGATGACCCGGCAGCGCCGCATCCTGCAGCAACGTAAAGGCACTGTTAACCACTTCTGCGGTATAGCAGAGCTGCAGCAGGCGACGATCGGGATGCAGGCCGCTCGCCAGCGGACGCAGCTGGGCGCGCTTCAGCAGCTGATCGATCTCTTTTTGCTGCGTAGCAAAATCGTGACCTTCAGCAAGCTGGATCTCCACCAGACAGACATCGTCGTGACTGGTGACAATACGCGCGCCGGTGCCGGAGGCCAGCACGCGCTCAATACGGGTTGAACCCTGCTCAGGCTGATAGCTGCAGCGCAGCTTTAAATCGATATCGCTGCTGGAGACCGGCTGCAGCGTACGGGTGTGGAGTACCGGCGCCGCCAGCCGCGCCAGCTCGCTGGCTTCATCCAGCCGCAGCAGCGGCAGCAGACAGGCATCGGAAACTTTGCGTGGATCGGCGCTATAGACGCCAGCCACATCGCTCCAGATGGTCACGCGCCCCGCACCCGCGAGCGCCCCGATCTGCGTAGCGGAATAGTCAGAACCGTTGCGTCCCAGCAGCACGGTTTCACCTGCCTCGTTACGGCTGATAAAACCGGTGACGACCAGACGCTTATGCGGATGCTGCGCCAGCAGCGCCTGCAGCAGCGGCCAGGATTTTCCCTCATCCACCTGCGGCTGAGCCGCGCGCTCCGCCCGCAGAAAATCACGCGCGTCCAGCCAGGCGGCGTCAACGTCGCGCTGACTCAGTACCGCAGCCATCAGCCGCGCCGACCAGATTTCGCCATGCCCGACCACTTCTGCATATACCGCTTCAGTTATCGCGCCATCCAGCAGCGCTGCCAGACGCTCCAGATCGCGGATAAAGAGGGTCGTCAGCCGGTCGGCAGCCTCCGCTGGCAGCAGCGCAGCAATCAGCTCGCTGTGGTAGCGGCGAAGCGTCTGCTGCACCTGGTGCGCCGAGAGGCGATCGCTCTGGCTCAGCTTCAGCCAGCCGATCAGCTGATTCGTGGTGCTGCCTGCGGCAGAGACCACCATGAGATCCCCTGGCTGGCTGTAATCAGCCATAATGGCCGCTACGCGCTGGTAGCAGCTGGCATCCGCCAGGCTGCTGCCACCAAATTTATGCAGCTGCTTCGTCGGCGTTCCCGCGCCTGCTGTACTGGTCATGATTACTCCCCGGCTGCGATTCGGAAGGCGTTATCCAAATCGGCAATTAAATCTTCGTGATCTTCAATGCCGACGGAGACCCGCAGCAGTGTTTCAGAGATCCCGGCGGCTGCACGAGCTTCCGCAGACATGCCGGCATGTGTCATGGTGGCCGTATGTGAAATCAGGCTCTCTACTCCGCCCAGCGACTCCGCCAGCGTAAACAGCTGCAGCGCTTTCAGAAAACGGCGCAGCCGCGCTTCATCTGCATCCAGCTCAAAGCTTAACATGGCGCCAAAGCCGCGTTGCTGACGTCGCGCATATTCATGACCGGCATTTTCCGGCAGAGAAGGATGATACAGCTTCTTCACCAGCGGCTGCTGCTTCAGGTAGTCCACTATCGCCAGCGCGTTGCGCTGGGCAGCGGCCATGCGGGGTGCCAGCGTCCGCAGACCGCGCAGCAGCAGATAGCTGTCAAACGCTGCGCCGGTTACGCCGATGTTATTGGCCCACCAGGCAAGCTCGGTGGCAACGGCCGGATCTTTTGCAATCACCGTCCCCGCCACCACATCAGAGTGGCCGTTGAGATATTTCGTGCAGGAGTGGATCACCAGGTCGGCCCCGAGGGCGAGCGGATTTTGCAGCGCCGGGCTCAGGAAGGTGTTATCCACCACGCTGACGGCGCCCGCCGCGCGCGCCGCCTCACAGATTGCCGCAATATCCACTACGCGCAGCAGAGGATTGCTCGGGCTTTCCACCAGCACCAGCTTTGGCTTTTCGGCCAGCGCTGCGGCCAGCGCTGCGCTGTCACCCTGGTCGACAAACTTCACACGGTAAGCACCGCGCTTGCTGAGGCTGTCAAACAGGCGGTAGCTGCCGCCATAGCAGTCGTGGGGAGCGATCAGCAGATCGCCAGGCTTCAGGAATACAGTGGTCACCAGGTGAATCGCAGACATGCCGGTATTTGTCAGTACGGCACCCGCGCCACCCTCCAGCTCGGCCAGCGCGCGCTGCACTACATCGCGCGTCGGATTGCCGCGGCGTGAATAGTCGTGGGCGCGCGGCTCATTAAAGTCGAGAAAATTATAGGTGCTGGAGAGATGAATCGGCGGGACTACGCAGCCATACTGCTCGTCATCATTCAAACCGCTGCGTACTGCGATGGTTGCCTGTTTGCGCGTCATGGGCTCTGCTGTTCCTGAAGAGGGATAAAGTGCCCACAGGATAACATTCCGCTAACAGACGTCAATACATCTGGACATCTAAATGTCTTTGCGTATAGATTGAGCGCAGAGCGAATAACCGCTAAAATTATGGGTTATTGCCTGCTGAGCAGCGCATGCGCTTCATTAACGCGGCGCTGAAGCACAAAATCCACGGCGCAGGCGGTCAGGCACGCAAAAATCGGGCATAATCCACGGATCATCCCCTATAACACTTTTATTAATTAAGGTAACTCATGGCTGAATGGAACGGCGAATATATCAGCCCGTACGCTGAGCACGGTAAAAAAAGCGAGCAGGTTAAAAAAATAACGGTTTCTATCCCGCTGAAAGTGCTCAAAATTTTAACCGATGAGCGTACACGTCGTCAGGTGAACAATCTGCGTCACGCCACGAACAGCGAGCTGCTGTGTGAAGCTTTCTTGCACGCGTTTACCGGCCAGCCTCTGCCCGACGACGTTGACCTGCGCAAAGAGCGCAGCGATGAGATCCCGGAAGAAGCGAAGCAGATTATGCGCGAGATGGGCATCGACCCGGATAGCTGGGAATATTAAAACCCGATATAAAAAAACCCAGCCGAGGCTGGGTTTTCTTTTGCATCCGGGATAACCCGGCGGCAAACAAATCTTATTTTTTGCTGCCCGGAATGCTGAAACGCTTGTTGAAGCGATCAACGCGGCCGCCGGTGTCAACAACACGCTGCTTACCAGTGTAGAACGGGTGGCATTTGCCGCACACGTCCAGGTTCAGGTCGTGGTTCATGGTAGAACGGGTGTTGATCACGTTACCGCAAGAGCAAGTGATGGTCACTGCTTCGTACTTCGGGTGAATACCTTGTTTCATGGGAAAACCTCATAAAAGGCCGTGTCGCTCTCCATGCCAGGCGAACCTGCACAGCACCACACGCGGTTGAACATTATATGTATCTCTGACGAGCCATCTCACCAGAGGCGGCATAGTATACAGAATTTAACCGCCCGAGGCAAACATTGCTCAGCCATACACGCCTGCGGCCCCAGCGTGTACACTACCGTCCCTGATTACAGAACTGGATAGAGATCGCAATGTCCGTCGTAAAGGTTGCCCTGCCCGTCCCGCTACCGCGCCTGTTTGATTATCTGCTCCCTGCTGATGCTGCGCAGCCGGCAACCGGCAGTCGCGTCAGCGTGCCTTTTGGCAACCGTAAGCTGACTGGCATTGTGACCGGCGTGACCGAAAGCAGCGACCTGCCGCTGAAACAGCTGAAACCGATCGAAGCCGTGCTGGATGACAGCAGTCTTTTTTCGCCCGCGCTGTGGCGCATCCTCAACTGGGCGGCAGGTTACTACCATTCACCCGTCGGGGAAGTGCTGAGTCATGCGCTGCCGGTTCTGCTCCGCCAGGGGAAACCGGCACAGGAAGCGCCGCTGTGGCAGTGGGCGATCACGGAGGCCGGACGGGAAGTGGCGCCGGAAAGTCTGAAGCGTGCACCAAAGCAGCAGCAGGCGCTGGCCGCGCTGCGTCAGCGACCGCTCTATCGCCATCAGGTAAACGAACAGAGTTTTAACGATGCCGCTCTGCAGGCGCTCAGAGCCAAAGGGCTGTGCGAGCTGCGCGAGCATGCACCATCGACCGCGGACTGGCGGACGCAGTTTGCCATTAAAGGCGAGCGTCTGCGGCTCAATACCGATCAGGCCATGGCCGTCGGGGCTATCCGGGCGGAAGACGATCGCTACGTTCCATGGCTGCTGGCCGGGATCACCGGCTCCGGTAAAACCGAAGTTTATCTCACTATTCTGGAAAACATTCTGTCACGCGGCATGCAGGCGCTGGTGCTGGTGCCGGAAATTGGCCTGACGCCGCAGACCATTGCGCGCTTCCGCGAACGTTTTGATGCGCCGATTGATGTGCTGCACTCTGCGCTGAATGACAGCGAAAGGCTGGCGGTCTGGCTGCGCGCCCGGCGCGGCGAAAGCGCAATTATCATTGGTACACGCTCTGCGCTGTTCACCCCGCTGGCGCGGCCTGGCGTAATCATTATCGATGAAGAGCATGACAGCTCCTATAAACAGCAGGAGGGCTGGCGTTATCAGGCCCGCGATCTGGCAGTATTTCGTGCACATGAAGAGAACATCCCGATTGTGATGGGTTCGGCCACGCCCGCGCTGGAGACGCTGC
This sequence comes from Pantoea sp. M_9, assembly GCF_008631385.1. Classification (NCBI taxonomy): domain Bacteria; kingdom Pseudomonadati; phylum Pseudomonadota; class Gammaproteobacteria; order Enterobacterales; family Erwiniaceae; genus Pantoea; species Pantoea sp. M_9. Next base: position 22,920 of record NZ_VWUF01000011.1, read on the forward strand.
ATAACGTGCGCGTCGGCAAATACCGGCAGCTTAATCTCAAGCAGCGTGCCGGTAATGCGAAGCCCGCTTTGCAGCAGCTGATCGATCTGAAAGGACAGCCGCTTAAAGGCGGCCTGGCGCCGGCGCTGCTCAGCAAAATGCGCCAGCACCTGCAGGCGGATAATCAGGTGCTGCTGTTTCTGAACCGGCGCGGCTTTTCACCGGCCCTGATGTGCCACGACTGCGGCTGGCTGGCGGAATGCCAGCGCTGCGACAGCTACTATACGCTGCACCAGCATCACCGGCAGCTGCGCTGCCACCATTGCGACAGCCAGCGTCCGCTGCCGCTGCAGTGTCCTGGCTGCGGGTCAACCCATCTGATGCCGGTTGGCGTAGGCACAGAGCAACTGGAGCAGCAGCTGGGCACGCTGTTTCCGGACGTGCCGGTTTCGCGCATCGATCGTGATACTACCAGCCGTAAAGGTGCGCTGGAGCAGCACCTGGCGGATGTGCATCGCGGCGGCGCGCGTATTCTGGTGGGCACGCAGATGCTGGCAAAAGGCCATCATTTTCCTGATGTTACGCTGGTGTCGCTGCTGGACGTTGACGGCGCGCTCTTCTCGGCTGATTTTCGTGCCGCAGAGCGTTTCGCGCAGCTCTATACCCAGGTTGCAGGTCGCGCCGGACGCGCCGGCAAACAGGGTGAAGTGCTGCTGCAGACGCACCATCCGGAGCATCCGTTGCTGCAGACGCTGCTGCATCGCGGCTACTTCGTTTTTGCTGACCAGGCGCTGCTTGAGCGCCAGTCGGTGCAGCTGCCGCCCTGGACCAGTCACGCGCTGTTTCGTGCCGAAGATATGGATAATCAGCAGGCCGCCGCTTTTCTCGTCCAGCTGCGTAATCTGTTGGAGGCGAGCCCGCTGAAAGATGAAGCCACCTGGCTGATGGGCCCGGTGCCGGCGCTGGCACCAAAGCGCAGCGGCCGGTGGCGCTGGCAGCTACTGCTGCAGCATCCGTCACGCAAACGCCTGCAGCAGTTATTGAGCAGTTCGCTGCCGCTGCTGAGTACACTGCCCGCTGCACGCAAAGTAAAATGGACGCTGGATATCGATCCCGGCGAGAGCTGATGGCCTCCGCATCTGCGAGCCAGATCGAAAAAAGTCGAACAAGTCACAGTTTTTATGCAAATTAAGTAACAGCCCTGCCCGCCAATGCGTTATCAATAGGATCACCCGGCCAGGACCGGCCCTTGCAGACAAACTGTACGCTGTATCATGCCAGGAGTAACACGTTGGATCCGAAGCAAACTTCATCTGCTGCCACGATGAAAGATGTGGCTGAGCACGCAGGCGTCTCTACGGCGACCGTTTCCCGGGCGCTGATGAATCCGGAGAAAGTGTCAGCCGCAACCCGGCAAAAAGTCGAGCAGGCGGTCGTTGCGACAGGCTATGCATCACATGGCCTGGCGCGCAATGCCAGACGCAATGAAACCCGGACTATCCTGGTGATTGTGCCCGATATCTGCGATCCCTTTTTTAGCGAAATTATCCGCGGCATTGAGGTCACCGCCGCGCAGCAGGGATACCTGGTGCTGATTGGCGACTGCGCGCATCAGGATCATCAGGAAAAAACCTTTCTTGATCTGATGCTGACGCGACAGATTGATGGCATGGTTCTGCTGGGCTCGCAGCTGCCGTTTGACGCCGATCCTGAAGCGCTGCGCAGCCTGCCGCCCATGGTTATGGGAAATGAATTCGCACCGGAGATGGCGCTGCCCACCGTGCACATTGACAACCTGACCGCGGCGTTTGAAGCCGTTAACCATTTGCTGCAGCTCGGGCATCGTCGTATCGCCTGTATTACCGGGCCTGAAGCGGTTCCGCTCAGCCAGTATCGACTGCAGGGGTATATTCAGGCGCTGCGCCGCAGCAGCATCCCCGTTGAACCGATGTTTATCGTACGCGGCGATTTCTCTTTTGAAGCCGGTGCCCGCGCCCTGAAACAGCTGATGAGTCTGCCGCAGCCCCCGGAAGCGCTATTCTGTCACAGCGATCTGATGGCGCTGGGCGCCATGAATCAGGCGCGCAAACTGGGGATGCGCATTCCGCAGGATCTCTCCATCGTTGGCTTTGATGATATTGAGCTGGCGCGCTATTACGAACCGCCCCTGACTACCGTGGCGCAGCCGCGCTTTGATATTGGCCGCGAAGCGATGCTGCTGCTGCTGGATGAGCTGCAGGGCAAGCGGGTAAATAATGGTTCGCGCCTGCTGGATGCAGAACTGCGCGTGCGCGGCAGTACGGCACCGGCTAAAAAGCGTTAGGTCACGCGTGCCGCAATGCACATTTTCAGCAGATTCTGAAGGCAGACTCTGCTGGTCAAAGTTCGCACCCTTGAGTAACATGGCGCATTCATTGCCGGGCGGTTTACACCTCATTTATACCCGTCATTTTTCAAGCTGTAGCCAGGCTGGCTGCAACTCACACTGTTCAGGGTCTACGCCCGCAGGCATTTTGAAGGTATCAGGACGAAAGTGGCACAGAGAGATTATGTAGGCCGCGGGCGTTCAACAGGGACGCGTCGCAAAAAAACCGCCGGTCGCAGCAGCAGCAAAAAAAGCAAAGGCGGATCGGGTATATCGAAACTGATGGTAGTGCTCGCTGCCGCAGTACTGGTCACTTTTGCCGGTGGTTTATGGTTCATCGCGCACCATAAAAAAGAAGAGACGCCGGTTATTCCGAATCATAAAGTCAGTGGTAATGGCCTGCCGCCCAAGCCGGAAGAGCGCTGGAAATACATCAAAGAGCTGGAAAACCGGCAAATTACGGTTCCCTCGCCGACTGAACCTTCAGCCGGCGGCGAAGTGCAGTCGCAGACGCAGCTGACCGATGAACAGCGCCAGCTGCTGGAGCAGATGCAGGCGGATATGCGCCAGCAGCCTACGCAGCTGAACGAAGTGCCGTGGAACGAGCAGACGCCGGCTCAGCGACAGCAGACCTTACAGCGTCAGCAGGTACAGCAGCAGCAACATCAGCAGCAGATACAGGCACAGCAGCAGTTGATGCAGCAGCAGACTCAGCAACGACAACAGCAGCAACAGCAACGTCAGCAGCAGATACAGGCACAGCAGCAGCGTCAGCAGCAGTTGCAGGCACAGCAGCGCCAGCAGCAGCAGGCTGAACGACCGGCACCGGTACAGCAGGCCAAACCAGAAACCACCAAAGTGAAGCCGGAAGAGAAAGCCTCCTCACAGCGCTGGATGGTGCAGTGTGGCTCCTTTAAAGGCAGCGATCAGGCGGAATCTGTGCGCGCCGGTCTCGCTTTTGAAGGTTTTGAAAGCCGTATCACGACCGGCGGCGGCTGGAATCGCGTGGTGATTGGTCCGTTTAAAGATCGGAGTAAAGCTGACAGTACCGTGAAGCGGCTGCACAGTTCCGGTCACGGCAGCTGCATTCCGCTCGCCCTGCCCTGATAGCCTAAGCCCTGCTCCCGGCCTTACTCTACCGCCGGGAGCAGGCGCAGCCGAATTAAGACAAACCCCATCGTCCTGAGGGGTTGAAACCTCCCTAACCCACCCCATATCTGTTTGCATGATACGCCGCGCCGGGTGCGCGGTGTCTTTTTTCAACTGCAACAAGGGGTCTGCCCGTGACAACAATAGTAAGTGTACGACGCAACGGCCGGGTCGTTATTGGTGGTGATGGCCAGGCAACGCTTGGCAACACCGTAATGAAAGGCAACGTCAAAAAAGTGCGTCGTCTTTACAACGATAAAGTGATTGCGGGCTTTGCGGGCGGCACTGCCGACGCCTTTACCCTGTTTGAACTGTTTGAGCGTAAGCTGGAAATGCATCAGGGTCATCTGGTTAAAGCCGCGGTTGAGCTGGCAAAAGACTGGCGGACCGATCGCATGCTGCGCCGTCTTGAGGCGCTGTTGGCGGTAGCGGATGAGAACTCTTCGCTGATCATCAGCGGTAACGGCGATGTTATTCAGCCGGAAAACGACCTGATCGCGATCGGCTCCGGCGGCCCCTACGCCCAGGCAGCGGCACGCGCGCTGCTGGAAAATACCGACATTGGTGCACACGATATTGTTGAGAAAGCGCTGAACATCGCTGGCGATATCTGTATCTACACCAACCATAATATTAACTACGAAGAATTACCGTCTAAGGCGTAAGGACCTGAATCATGTCTGAGATGACTCCACGCGAGATTGTCAGCGAGCTTAATCGCTTTATCATCGGCCAGGACGGCGCTAAAAAAGCGGTTGCCATTGCGCTGCGTAACCGCTGGCGCCGCATGCAGCTTGACGAAGAGCTGCGTCACGAAGTGACCCCGAAAAATATCCTGATGATTGGTCCGACCGGCGTCGGTAAAACTGAAATTGCCCGCCGTCTGGCGAAGCTGGCCAATGCACCGTTCATTAAAGTTGAAGCGACAAAATTCACCGAAGTTGGCTACGTCGGTAAAGAGGTCGATTCAATTATCCGCGATCTGACCGACTCCGCTATCAAAATGGTGCGCAGCCAGGCGATTGAAAAGAATAAATATCGCGCTGAAGAGATGGCCGAGGAGCGCATTCTCGACGTGCTGATCCCGCCGGCTAAAAACAACTGGGGCCAGCCAGAGCAGAGCGCCGAGCCATCAGCTGCGCGTCAGTCTTTCCGCAAAAAACTGCGCGAGGGTCAGCTGGATGATAAAGAGATTGAGATCGACCTTGCCGCCGCGCCGGCTGGCGTAGAGATCATGGCGCCTCCGGGCATGGAAGAGATGACCAGCCAGCTGCAGTCCATGTTCCAGAACCTGGGCGGTCAGAAACAGAAGCCGCGCAAGCTCAAGATCAAAGATGCCATGAAGCTGCTGATCGAAGAAGAAGCGGCAAAACTGGTTAACCCGGAAGAGCTGAAGCAGGACGCGATCGACGCGGTAGAGCAGCACGGTATCGTGTTTATCGATGAGATCGATAAAATCTGTAAGCGCGGCGGCCAGTCTTCTGGTCCGGACGTTTCACGCGAAGGCGTGCAGCGCGATCTGCTGCCGCTGGTTGAGGGCTGTACCGTTTCGACCAAGCACGGCATGGTTAAAACTGACCATATCCTGTTTATCGCCTCCGGCGCATTCCAGGTAGCCAGCCCGTCCGATCTGATTCCGGAACTGCAGGGTCGTCTGCCGATTCGCGTTGAACTGCAGGCGCTGACCGTGAACGACTTCGAGCGCATCCTTACTGAGCCTAACGCTTCCGTCACCGTGCAGTACAAAGCGCTGATGGGTACGGAAGGCGTCAATGTGGACTTCACCGAGGATGGTATCCGCCGGATTGCTGAAGCAGCCTGGCAGGTGAATGAAACCACTGAAAACATCGGTGCACGCCGCCTGCATACTGTACTGGAGCGTCTGATGGAAGATATCTCCTATGACGCCAGCGATCGCCACGGTGAGTCCATTACCATCGACGCTGAGTATGTCGGCAAGCACCTGGATGTGCTGGTCGCAGACGAAGATCTCAGCCGCTTCATCCTGTAACACCATTCTGACCGTTTCTGCTGCCCGGCCACTGCGCCGGGCATTTTTTTGCGCAGCATATTGATGCGGCGCTGCTTTTTGCCGGTGATGATTTTGCCAACACTCTTCAGATAGCGATATACTTATCTTTCCTGTGGCAAACAGACGGCATCCTTATGAAATACGATACATCTGAACTCTGTGACATCTACCATGAAGAAGTGAATGTGGTTGAACCACTTTTTTCCAACTTCGGTGGACGCACCTCATTCGGTGGGCAGATTACCACAGTCAAATGTTTTGAAGACAACGGCCTGCTTTACGATCTGCTGGAAGAGAACGGGCGCGGACGAGTGCTGCTGGTAGATGGCGGTGGTTCGGTACGTCGTGCGCTGGTGGATGCCCAGCTGGCGCGGCTTGCGGCGCAAAATGAGTGGGAAGGTCTGGTCGTTTACGGCTCGGTGCGGCAGGTTGATGAACTGGAAGAGCTGGAAATTGGCATCCAGGCAATTGCAGCGATCCCTGCTGGTGCGGCAGGTGAAGGCATTGGTGAGAGCGACGTACGCGTAAACTTCGGCGGCGTAACCTTTTTCTCCGGCGATCATCTCTACGCGGATAACACGGGCATTATTCTGTCAGAAGATGCGCTTGATATTGAGTAAACCGCAAACAAAAACGGGTGCCTGAGCACCCGCAGGTTTAAGCGCAGGTGCTTAAACCTCTTCCATTTTTCCCAGCAGTGCCCGCAGACGTTCCTGCCAGACATGCTGCTCTTCCTTCAGATGCTGATTTTCACGCGCCAGCGCGTCCTGATTGCCGGAGGCCTGGCTCACTTCGTTTTTCAGCGTATTGTTCTGCTCTTTCAGCTCTTCAATTTCCATTTGCAGCAGCGTGATGGTATCAATCGCCTGCTGTACTTTCGCTTCCAGTTTCTCAAATACTTCAAATGACATCGTTCTGACCTCTCCTAAAACTCGCAAGGCGTTGATGAAGCTGTAGCGGCTTTAATAAAGACGCATACAGCCATGTTGTCCCGATTGTATGTAGCCAAACCCGGCAAGTCCAGCGGCACGGGGCATTGGCGGTCAGTCTGTAACACTTTTCAGCTAATGCTTAAAAAATAAACCCGTTGCCAGCCATGATGCGCTAAGTGCGTTAACAGGCAGATTAATTGGCCTTAAAGAAAGGTAAAAGACGCGAAAACGCGCATTTTTATGACGCAGTACACAGAATTTAATTTCGCTATTTCTCGTTTATGTTCGTTAACGATAAATTCACATCAACCCTACATTAGCGCTGGGCGACTCAGGGATTGAGAACAAAAACTGATAACATTTAACCTCGCTTCAGGAATTCCATTATGAGTCAGACAACGAACACACTCAAAGGTCAATGTATCGCCGAGTTTCTCGGCACCGGTTTGATTATCTTTTTTGGCGCAGGCTGTGTGGCTGCGCTGAAGCTGGCCGGTGCGGCATTCGGTCAGTGGGAAATCTGCATCATCTGGGGTCTGGCTGTTTCGATGGCGGTCTATCTGAGTGCGGGCGTCTCCGGCGCGCATCTCAATCCGGCTGTCACCGTAGCGCTCTGCCTGTTTGCTAATTTCGAAGGGCGTAAAGTTTTACCTTATATCCTGGCGCAGATTGCCGGCGCGTTCTGTGCCGCTGCACTGGTATACGGCCTCTATTACAATCTGTTTTTCGATTATGAAGCGAGCCATCAGATGGTGCGCGGCAGCGTGCAGAGCCTCGACCTGGCGGGTGTCTTCTCAACTTATCCTAATCCGCACATCACGGTTGGTCAGGCATTCCTGGTAGAGATGGTCATCACTGCTGTACTGATGGCGGTTATCATGGCGCTGACTGACGATGGCAACGGCGTACCGCGCGGCCCGCTGGCTCCGCTGCTGATTGGTCTGCTGGTTGCTATTATCGGTGGTTCAATGGGTCCCCTGACCGGCTTTGCACTCAACCCGGCACGTGACTTTGGACCAAAACTGTTTGCCTTTATCGCTGGCTGGGGTGACGTAGCCTTCACCGGCGGTAAAGATATTCCTTACTTCCTGGTGCCTGTGTTTGGTCCACTGGTGGGTGCATGTCTGGGTGCCTTTAGCTATCGTGCGCTGATTGGTCGCCACCTGCCGGTAAATATCGCAGAAACCAGCAAAACAGAAAAACCTGTAGCGCGCGCTGAACAGCGTAAAGCGTAAGTTTCACTCTTAATCATCAGGAAATTATTATGACTACGCCAGATAAAAAATATATTGTCGCGCTCGATCAGGGTACCACCAGCTCCCGTGCCGTCGTACTCGATCATGATGCCAATATCGTCGCCGTTTCACAGCGTGAGTTTACGCAGATCTACCCGAAAGCGGGCTGGGTTGAGCATGACCCGATGGATATCTGGGCTTCACAGAGTTCAACCCTGGTTGAAGTGCTGGCGCACGCTGACATTAACTCCGATCAGATCGCCGCTATCGGTATCACTAACCAGCGTGAAACCGCTATCGTCTGGGATAAAGAGACCGGCAAACCTATCTACAACGCCATTGTCTGGCAGGATCCGCGTACCGCTGACTACTGTAATAAGCTGAAGAAAGAGGGACTGGAAGAGTATATCCAGCACACCACCGGCCTGGTGATTAACCCTTACTTTTCCGGCACCAAAGTGAAATGGATCCTCGATCACGTCGAAGGCGCCCGCGAGCGTGCGAAACGCGGCGAGCTGCTGTTTGGTACCGTGGATACCTGGCTGGTCTGGAAGATGACGCAGGGCCGTGTGCATATCACTGACCATACCAACGCCTCGCGTACCATGATGTATAACATCCACAAGCTGGAGTGGGATGCACGCATGCTGGAGATCCTCGACATTCCGCGCGAAATGCTGCCGGAAGTTAAAGGCTCTTCTGAGATTTATGGTCAGACCAACATCGGCGGTAAAGGCGGCACGCGTATTCCGATCGCCGGGATTGCGGGTGACCAGCAGGCGGCCCTGTATGGCCAGCTCTGCGTACAGCCTGGCATGGCGAAAAATACCTACGGTACCGGCTGCTTTATGCTGATGAATACCGGTACTGAAGCGGTGACCTCTACCCACGGCCTGCTGACCACTATCGCCTGCGGCCCGCGTGGCGAAGTGAACTATGCGCTGGAAGGTGCCGTATTTATCGGCGGCGCCTCGATTCAGTGGCTGCGCGACGAAATGAAGCTGATCAACGACTCCACCGACTCAGAATATTTTGCGCTGAAAGTTAAAGATACGAACGGCGTCTATATGGTGCCGGCATTTACCGGCCTGGGCGCGCCTTACTGGGACCCTTATGCCCGTGGTGCTATCTTCGGCCTGACGCGCGGTGCCAATGCCAACCACATTATCCGCGCGACGCTGGAGTCGATCGCCTATCAGACGCGCGATGTACTGGAAGCGATGCAGAACGACGCCGGTACCCGCCTGCAGTCGCTGCGCGTTGACGGCGGCGCAGTCGCGAACAACTTCCTGATGCAGTTCCAGTCTGACATTCTCGGCACCCGCGTTGAACGTCCGGAAGTGCGTGAAGTCACGGCGCTGGGCGCAGCCTATCTGGCAGGCCTGGCCGTCGGCTTCTGGAGCGATCTGGACGAAGTGCGCGCTAAAGCCGTCGTGGAGCGCGAATTCCGCCCTGGCATCGAAACCACTGAACGCAACCTGCGCTACGCGGGCTGGCAGAAAGCGGTTGCCCGTGCCAAAGCCTGGGAAGATGAAGCGTAAGTAACCCCCTGCCCGCGGTTCGTGCCGCGGGTTTCCCCCTCTCCCGCTTTTACCGCTGTGCTACACTGCCCGCCTGTTTTTCTGTCAGGTGCAAACCATGAAACGCGAACTCGCAATTGAATTTTCCCGTGTCACCGAAGCGGCAGCGCTGGCTGGCTATCGCTGGTTAGGGCGTGGCGATAAAAATGCGGCCGACGGCGCCGCCGTTAACGCCATGCGCATTATGCTCAACACCATCAACATTGATGGCCGCATCGTTATCGGTGAAGGCGAAATTGATGAGGCGCCGATGCTCTATATCGGCGAGCAGGTCGGCACCGGTCAGGGTGATGCCGTGGACATTGCGGTCGATCCGATTGAAGGCACGCGCATGACCGCTCTGGGCCAGGCTAACGCGCTGGCGGTGCTGGCAGTCGGCGATAAAGGCAGCTTTCTGCACGCACCAGATATGTACATGGAGAAGCTGATCGTCGGAGCGGGAGCGCGCGGCGCTATCGACCTCAGTCTGCCGCTGGAAACCAATCTTAAAAATATCGCCATTGCGCTCGGTAAGCCGCTCGCGCAGCTGACGGTATCCATTCTGGCGAAGCCACGCCATGACGCAGTTATTGCGCAGCTGCAGGCGCTCGGCGTGCGCGTGTTTGCTTTTCCCGATGGCGATGTGGCCGCGTCGATCCTCACCTGTATGCCTGACAGTGAAGTCGATGTGCTGTATGGCATCGGCGGCGCGCCTGAAGGCGTCGTCTCGGCAGCCGTGATCCGCGCTATGGATGGTGATATGCAGGCGCGCCTGCTGGCGCGGCATCAGGTTAAAGGAGAGAGCAAAGAGAATCGCCGGCTGGGCGAACAGGAGCTGCTGCGCTGCGCGGAAATGGGGATTGCGGTGGGCAGCGTGTTAACGCTGAATGAGATGGCGCGCAACGACAACGTGATTTTTGCGGCCACCGGCATCACCAGCGGCGATCTGCTGAAGGGCATTACCTGTAACGGCAATATCGCTACCAGCGAGACGCTGCTGGTACGCGGCAAGTCGCGTACCATTCGCCGCATCCAGTCGATCCACTATCTCGACCGTAAGGATACGGCGCTGCACCCGTTTATCCTGTAACCGTCTGCTTGCCGCTCTCGGGATGGCGTGAGAGCGGCCACCAGCACAGCAGCATCACCAGCGACGTGACAAACATCAGCAGGCCAAGGCTGGACTGATCGTGCTGCGGTAGCAGGGCGGAGAGCCACGCGACCACTCCCGAGCCCAGGTTCTGCAGGCCGCCAATCAGCGCCCCGGCGCTGCCCGCCAGCCAGGCGTAAGGCTCCATAGCACCCGATGTTGCCAGCGGGAACAGCATGCCGGCACCTAAGAAAAACAGCGCCGCCGGCACCAGCAGCGTCCAGATATTCATTACGCCAAACCATGACGGGATCCACATCAACAGCCCAGCCAGCAGGCAGCTGTTTACCCCATACCACATCAGCGTATGCCAGGAGGTCTCTTCCCGGCCGGCAAACCAGGCACCAAAAAAGGCGGCCGGAATGGGCAGAATAAACAGAATGCTGACGGTCAGGCCATCCAGTCCCAGTACGCCGCCCATCAGCACACCGCAGCTCGCTTCAAAGACGGCGATGCCCGCCAGCGCGCCCACCAGCAGCAGCAGATAACGGATAAAATTGCCGTCGCTCAGCAGCGTGGCGTAGCGGCGCAGAAAAGGCGTAGCCGGTGCATCGCCCGGCCGGGTTTCCGGCAGCCAGCGCGCCATAGATGCCGTAACGCCCAGGCACAGCAGCAGCAGAAAGGCGAAGCAGGCGTGCCAGCCAATCAGCCGGGTCAGCAGCGCACCTATTACCGGTGCCAGCAGCGGACTCACCAGAATGCCCATATTCAGCAGGCTGTTGGCCCGCCGCAGCGCGGTTCCGGCATACAGATCGCGCGGCATCGTGCGCGCCATAACGCCGGCAACACCGGTGCCGAGTCCCTGGATAGCGCTGCCGAGTACCAGCATCTGCAGCGATGAGGCGAACAGCGCGATCAGCGCACCACAGGCAAAGATCGTCATGCCGGTAAGGATCACCGGGCGACGTCCGACGCTGTCCGAGAGCGGGCCATAGATCAGCTGCGATCCACCATAGGTGATCAGATAGGCGGCCATGACCTGCTGCATTGCGCCACTGCGCACGTTCAGCGCTTCTGCCATCACGGCCATCGCGGGCACATAAATGGTTTGTGCCATCTGACCCACGGCCACCAGCACAATCAGCATGAATAACAGAAAACGGTTTTGAGTTTTATCGATCTGCATGGAACAAAATATCAGCCTGAAAAAAGAACGCGCCGGCAGCACTCAGGGTTCGCCGGCAGTAATGGCGGCAAAAATATCAGGATTACGTGGCAAATTGAGAGCTGAGCTGCAGGAAGCCAGGTTGCCAGCCGTCAACCTCCTGTACCAGACTGTAAACAGGTTGCTACAGGTCGTGATCTGTGCGGCGGATTTGTCGCAAAGAGCGCTTTCGCCGCCGCCGGGCTGACAAGCGCAGAGCGGGCTGGTAAAGATAGCGATAACCGGGAGAATTCAACAGGAGCACCTATGGCCGAGTGGATTAATGCAGAAGTTAAAGAGGTGAAAAACTGGACCGACGCGCTGTTCAGCCTGCGCGTTACTGCCCCTATCGATCGGTTTATCGCCGGGCAGTTTGCCAAACTGGCGCTGGAAATAGAGGGTGAGCGCGTGCAGCGCGCGTACTCCTACGTTAACGCCCCCGACGATCCGCTGCTGGAGTTTTATCTGGTCACCGTACCGGAGGGTAAACTCAGCCCGCGCCTGCAGGCGCTGCAGCCGGGTGATCACGTCATGCTGACCAAAGAGGCAGCCGGCTTTTTCACCCTGGATGAAATCCCTGACTGCCGCACCCTGTGGATGCTGGCAACCGGCACCGCCATCGGCCCTTACCTGTCAATTTTACAGCAGGGCGAAGGGCTGGAGCGCTTTGACCATGTTGTCCTGGTTCACGCTGCGCGCTATGCCAGCGACCTTAGCTTTCTGCCGCTGATGCAGACGCTGCAGCAGCGCTATGCAGGCAAGCTGCAGATTCAGACCGTGGTCAGCCGGGAAAGCAGCCCGGGTTCGCTGCAGGGCCGGGTACCGCAGCTGATTGAGAGCGGTGAGCTGGAGCGTGCCGTGGGCCTGCCGCTCGACGCAGAGAGCAGCCACGTTATGCTGTGTGGTAATCCACAGATGGTGCGTGATACCCAGCAGCTGCTGAAAGAGAGCCGCGACATGCGCAAACATTTCAAGCGCAAGCCGGGCCATATGACCAGCGAACACTACTGGTAAGAGTGCCGTAACATCCCGCCACGCTTTTCACCGCGCGGGTTTTGACTTTCGGCGGTAAAAACCGTTTTAATCTGCCATAAGTGAATGATTCAGGGCCGATGCAATGAAGAAACTGTCAGCCGCGCTGCTGCTTAGCTGCGCGCTGTCATCTCCCGTCCGGGCAGACGAGCCGCCACCCGATCGCAGTGCGCATCTGCCGGTGGCGCCTTATCTGCTGACGGGCGCGCCTGCGTTTGATATGACGATCGCGCAGTTTCGTGAAAGCTATAACGCGGCTAATCCTGCACTGCCGCTGCTGGAGTATCGTGCAATAGACAATCGTGATGACAAGAGCCATCTGACGCGCGCAGCCAGCAAAATCAGCGAAACGCTTTACTCTTCCACCGCGCTGGAACAGGGCACCGGAAAGATTAAAACGCTGCAGATCACCTGGCTGCCGGTGCCGGGTCCGGAGATGAAGCAGGCTCAGCTGCAGGCGATGAATTATATGAGCGCTCTGCTGCGCTATTTCGTGCCGGGACTCTCGCCCGAAGAGGGGCGCCAGAAGCTGGACGCGTTACTGAGCGCCGGCAAAGGCGTACGCTATTTTAGCCGCACGGAGGGCGCACTGCGCTTTGTGGTGGCTGACAATGGCGACAAGGGTCTGACGTTTGCCGTAGAGCCGATTAAGCTCACGCTGGCTACTCCCTGATATCGCAGGCAGAAGTGACGAAAAGCAAAGCCAGCGCCCCTTTTGATCTCTATACTGTCTGGCAGACATCGCTGCCATGACGGCAGCGCTATTTCATGAATCGCGTAATGCGGAGGAACGAATGCGACATCCACTGGTTATGGGTAACTGGAAACTGAATGGCAGCAAGCAGATGACCGGCGAGCTGATTGAAGGTCTGCGTACCGCGCTGTCAGGCGTGGACGGCTGTGGTGTAGCGATTGCCCCACCGGCAATTTATCTGGATCAGGCAAAACATGCGATTTCCGGTAGCCACATTGCGCTGGGCGCGCAGAATGTCGATGTGAACCTTTCAGGTGCATTCACCGGTGAAACCTCCGCAGAGATGCTGAAAGATATCGGCGCAAAGTACATCATCATCGGTCACTCTGAGCGTCGCACTTATCACAAAGAGAGCGACGAATTTATCGCGAAGAAGTTTGCGGTGCTGAAAGAGGCAGGTCTGGTGCCGGTACTCTGCATCGGCGAAACCGAAGCGGAAAATGAAGCAGGCAAAACCGAAGAGGTGTGCGCACGTCAGCTGGATGCCGTACTGGAAACGCAGGGCGCAGCAGCGTTTGAAGGCGCAGTCATTGCCTATGAGCCCGTCTGGGCTATCGGCACCGGCAAGTCTGCCACGCCAGCCCAGGCGCAGGCGGTACATAAATTTATTCGCGACCATATTGCGAAGAAAGATGCCGCTGTCGCACAGCAGGTCATTATTCAGTATGGCGGCTCAGTAAACGATAAAAATGCGGCTGAACTCTTTACCCAGCCCGATATCGACGGTGCGCTGGTCGGCGGCGCGTCGCTGAAAGCAGATGCATTTGCAGTGATCGTCAAAGCCGCGGCGGCAGCGAAAAAGGCATAAGCTCTTTATAACCTGTCTCAGGGCGGCCTTAAGGCCGCCTTTTTTATACATTTACTTATTGAGCAGCTGACACTGATAATCCTGAAGTTCGCCTGCCGAGCCACCGTTCAGCATCAGCCAGTTACGCTCCAGCGCCAGCAGCGCTAATCGGCCATCCGGTAATGCTGTCAATGCCATCCCATAGTGACCCATTTTTTCGCGCGCCCCTGCCACTTCTTTGGCAAGACGGATAAACGCACTTTGATTGAACAGCTGGGCTTCAGAGATTGCGCGAACCAGATAGCGATGCCGGTTTATTGTCACAGGCTGCCACGCGTCATGCAGATGAGATGCCTGGCTATCGAGCTGCTGACGCACCTCCGGACGCAGGCAGGATAAATGGATATGCAGCTGATTTTGCGAACGTCCATACTGCGCGTTGATCGCCAGAGAAAACGCGCTATCGCTGACTGGCTGACTGTCCTGCACCAGCAGATCGCGATGCTGCCACGCAGCCGCGAAAAAGTTGGGCGTGTCCGGGTCCAGCAACACCGGACTTTCCATACCGGTTATTTTTTCGATCGGCATCAGCAGATAATGATGCGGGCCTTTAATATCTTTGTAGATAACATGACCCTGCCGGAGATTAACTTCTTTGCAAGGGGCCGGTTTGCTGTGTTGCGCCATAGCGGGCACACACTGTTCGCTTACAATCCGCCACAGCGCCTCGCCATTCCGGTAGTAATAAAAAATGGCTATGCTCAGCATGACGATAATCATAGCCAGACTCCATACCAGCCCTGATAAAAAGCGATTCCTTTCTCTCATAATCAATCCCTTAGCCGCTGATTAAAGGGTCTGATTTTAATCAGTCATTCAGCGTGATGACTATCATATATCGATTCCTGTACAAAAAAAGGCCAGCAAAAGCTGACCTTTTTAATTACTGACTGCGGGAAGTCAGGGTTTCATCACCTGATCGTAGCTGCCACCGTCGGCGAAGTGATCTTTCTGCGCTTTACTCCAGCCGCCAAATTTCTCATCTACGGTGAAGAGTTTTACCGGTGCAAAGGTGCTGGCAAACTTCTTCGCGACTTCTGCATCACGCGGACGATAAAAGTTCTGCGCTGCGATAGTCTGGCCTTCCGGCGAGTAGAGATATTTCAGGTAAGCTTCCGCCACGCTGCGTGTACCCTGCGCGTCGACTACTTTATCCACCACGGAAACCGTTGGCTCTGCAAGAATAGACTCGCCTGGCGTCACGATTTCAAACTTATCTTTGCCCAGTTTTTCCACCGCCAGATACGCTTCGTTTTCCCAGGCGATCAGTACGTCGCCTATTCCGCGCTCTACAAACGTGTTGGTTGCGCCGCGCGCGCCGGAATCCTGCACCTCAACATTTTTAAACAGTGCTTTCACATAAGCGAGCGCTTTAGCCTGGTCGCCCTGATTCTGATCCAGCGCCCAGCCCCATGCCGCCAGATAGTTCCAGCGGGCGCCGCCGGAGGTTTTCGGATTTGGCGTGATCACGGATATGCCGGGCTTAGTCAGATCTGACCAGTCATGAATATTTTTGGGATTGCCTTTGCGTACCAGAAACACAATGGTGGAGGTATAGGGCGCGGAGTTATCCGGCAGGCGTTTGATCCAGTTTTTGTCGATACGACCGCGCTCAGCAATCGCATCCACATCGGACTGCAGCGCCAGCGTAACCACATCGGCACGAATACCGTTGATGACAGAGGTCGCCTGCTTGCCTGAACCGCCGTGCGACTGACGGATCACCACGTTATCACCGGTTTCCTGCTTGTAATGGGCGCTGAAGGCCTTGTTATATTGTTCGTACAGTTCGCGGGTAGGATCGTATGAGACGTTTAACAGCTGATAATCCTTTGCCAGCGCACCAGACGATGCCAGTAACAAGGTGATGCCGATACTCCACTTATTCATTTCCTGCTCTCCCGCGTAGGTTATGCGGCAAGAGTGACACAAAGCGAACAGTGGATTAAAGAATTAAAAATAAGCAGTTATAACTTGCGGGAATATAAAAAAGAGAAAGGCGCGAACGGATTCGCGCCTTTATGCCCGTCAGTAGAGCTTTTTCGCCGTGTCGAGCCAGTCGCGCTTGAACGGACGTTTCATATTCTCAATCGCATCGATGATATCGTGGTGCACCATCTTCTCATTCTGGATCCCGACGCAGCGGCCGCCATAGCCCTGCAGCAGCAGCTCAATCGAGTAGGCGCCCATACGCGACGCCAGAATGCGGTCGTAAGCACAGGGCGCGCCACCACGCTGGATATGTCCGAGCACGGTGGCGCGGGTTTCACGCTTTGTCTCTTCTTCAATAAAGCGCGCCAGGTCGTCGATATCGCAGATGTGCTCGGTAATCGCCACGATGGCGTGTTTTTTCCCTTTTGCAATGCCCGCTTTAATCTCTTCAACCAGCTCTTCACGGGTATACGGGATTTCCGGCAGCACAATAAATTCACAGCCGCCGGCAATCGCCGCTGCCAGCGTCAGATCGCCACAGTAGCGGCCCATCACTTCCACAATTGAGATGCGCTGATGCGATGAGGAGGTATCGCGCAGGCGGTCAATCGCTTCCACCACGGTTTCCAGCGCGGTGAAATAACCGATGGTGTAGTCAGTGCCGGCCACGTCGTTATCGATGGTGCCAGGCAGACCGATGCAGGGGAAACCCATCTCAGTCAGCCGTTTGGCACCCATGTAGGAGCCGTCACCGCCAATCACCACCAGCGCATCGATACCCCGCTTCTTCATGTTTTCAATCGCTGCCTGACGCACCTCTTCATTGCGGAACTCCGGAAAGCGCGCCGAGCCGAGAAAAGTACCGCCGCGGTTGATCATGTCAGAAACGCTGTAGCGGTCGAGATTAATCATGCGATCTTCATACAGACCCAGATAGCCGTCATAGATACCAAAAACTTCCAGGCCTTCACTCAGGGCGGAACGGACAACTCCGCGAATGGCTGCGTTCATGCCCGGGGCGTCGCCGCCACTGGTCAGTACTCCGATTTTTTTGATCATGACAACCTCTGGATTGTTCAAAACTAAGGATTATTCCCGCCGATCGATCGGGTCATGCCTGCTCCCGAACGTGGGGCTTAATAGTTGCAGATAGTATATCAAAGGCTCAATGCTGAATTGATTCAGGTCAGACAAGTTTTCGCTAATTTTTTAAAGAGTTGTTAGCGTTTTGTCATTTTTAGCATATAAGCGCCTGAATTAAAAAAGCTAAAAGCGGAAAAAGCCCTGCTGATGCTCCGGGACAACCGAGCAGGGATCCTGGTGAATGATAATGTCAGAACCAGGAAATTTCCGGCGCAGCGCCTGTTCAATCTCATCAGCAACGTGATGCGCCTGAACCAGCGGCAGCGCATCTTCCATTTCCAGATGCAGCTGAATAAACCGCGTCGGCCCTGACTGCCTGGTACGCAGTGCATGCGCGCCGCATACGCCAGGCCACTGCGTCACCAGTGCGATAATCTGCTGCTTCTCCTGCTCCGGCAGCGCGCGATCCAGTAGCGCCTGCACGGCTTCATATCCCATGCGCAGCGCGTTATAGAGGATATAGACGCCGATCCCCAGCGCAAACAGCGCATCAGCGCGCACAAAACCGTAGCTGCTCAGACCCAGCGCCACCAGAATTGCACCATTCATAACGATATCCGACTGATAGTGCAGCATATCGGCGCGAATCGCCTGACTGCGGGTGCGCCGCACCACCCAGCGCTGGAAAGCCACCAGCGCCAGCGTGGAAAAGAGGGCAACAATGGTGACGACAACGCCGACCAGCGGCGCGTGCAGCGTTTCCGGCTTTGCCAGGTGCTGAATGCCGGTCAGAAACAGAAAGAGCGCGGAGCCGGAGATAAACATGCTCTGCGCCAGCGCCGCCAGCGATTCGGCTTTGCCATGCCCGAAAGTGTGGTCATCGTCGGCGGGCTGCAGCGCATAACGCACCACCAGCAGATTAGTCAGCGAGGCAGCGATATCTACCAGCGAATCCACCAGCGCCGCCAGCACGCTGACCGAGCCGGTGTACCACCAGGCAAATATTTTGACCAGCAGCAGCGCCAGCGCCAGTGAGGTGGCGGCCAGTGCAGCGCGCCGGACCAGTGTTGCATATTCAGAATCCATATTTCGCCCTATTAAACAGATGCGCATGTCCGTCTTAACTGAAAACAAGTTTATCATCAGTCCGGCAGGCTGCGTCTGCGAGGCACGATTCTCCGGCAACGGCATANAAAAAAAACCCCGCCATCATGGCGGGGGAAGACAGGGATGGTGTCTATGGCAAGGAAAAACAGGGATACTATGTTACTGGTTACTACTGGTGCTACTCACTGCTTGCAGCGATGACGACGACTGCAATCCTGAGAACCGACGGACATCGTTCAGCCGGCGTTCATGATTCTTTTTTAACGCTGCCTGCTGTACAGGCGTCAGCAGGTGGTACATCTGATTACGAACCCGGGCCATCTCTACCTGCAGGTCAACCTGCGCGCGGGCCTGTTTTTCAGCCAGCTG
The DNA here is from genome assembly GCF_008631385.1 of Pantoea sp. M_9. NCBI lineage: Bacteria > Pseudomonadati > Pseudomonadota > Gammaproteobacteria > Enterobacterales > Erwiniaceae > Pantoea > Pantoea sp. M_9. The sequence continues at coordinate 41,589 of NZ_VWUF01000011.1, forward strand.
GCGGATCGCCGATTCATTAAATTTGTCTGCGGTGACAAGGTCATGCATAGTTTCAATATCCTGAACGCTTAACACCGGGCGCTCATGACGTGCTTGCTGCATCAGGTCCCGCATTTGCTGCCGCTGCTGTTCAGTAAGCTCGATACCATCGAACATGTGACTTTGCGGATTTTGCGTCATACTGCCTGTCGTCAAGCCGCCGTTTTGATGCATCTCTTCAATCGCTGTCGTCTCTGCTGCAACTGCGCTGGCGTGACTAAGAACCATCGCTGAAGCAATGACGATGACGGTTAAGTTGCGCATCGTTTACTCCCGGTTTGCTCTGTTTTGCGATTCAACGAGACCCAGTTTACGGCGGCAGCTGCAAACAACCGTCAGGGGGTGTAAAACTACGTAAAGCGTTGGATTGCCAGTGTGGGAACACGGTATTTTGCCTGCGGAGGGCAATAAAAAATGAATAAAATCCTGTTGGTAGATGACGACCGCGAATTAACTTCGCTGCTTAAAGAATTACTCGAAATGGAAGGGTTTGAAGTCATTGTAGCCAGCGATGGAGAGCAGGCACTTACCCTGCTGGACAGCTCTGTTGACCTGCTGCTGCTGGATGTCATGATGCCGAAGAAAAACGGTATCGATACATTGAAAGAGCTGCGTCAGCAGCATCAGACGCCGGTCATTATGCTGACCGCGCGCGGCAGCGAACTGGATCGCGTTCTGGGGCTGGAGCTGGGGGCAGACGACTACCTGCCTAAACCGTTCAATGACCGCGAACTGGTGGCGCGTATTCGCGCGATCCTGCGGCGTTCAAACTGGAGCGAGCAGCAGCAACAGCAACAGCAGCACGATACCAGTTCGCCGACGCTTGAAGTCGACTGCCTGCGTCTGAATCCGGGGCGTCAGGAGGCGAGCTTCGATAACGAAACGCTCGATCTCACCGGCACCGAGTTCACGCTGCTTTACCTGCTGGCGCAGCATCTTGGCCAGGTGGTATCGCGCGAGCATCTCAGTCAGGAAGTGCTTGGCAAACGTCTGACACCCTTTGACCGTGCCATCGATATGCATATCTCCAACCTGCGCCGCAAACTCCCTGAGCGTCGTGATGGCCATCCATGGTTCAAAACGCTGCGCGGACGCGGCTATCTGATGGTTTCTGCATCATGATAGGCAGTCTGACGACCCGCATCTTCGCCATCTTCTGGCTTACGCTGGCGCTGGTGTTGATGCTGGTCCTGATGGTGCCCAAGCTCGATTCGCGTCAGATGACCGCTCTGATGGAAAGCGAACAGCGGCAGGGCACCATGATTGAACAGCATGTTGAAGCGGAGCTCTCTCAGGATCCGCCTAATGACCTGATGTGGTGGCGCCGGCTGTTTCGCGCTATCGACAAATGGGCACCGCCGGGTCAGCGCCTGCTGCTGGTCACCAGTGAAGGCCGGGTCATCGGCGCACAGCACAACGAAATGCAGGTGATCCGCAACTTTATCGGTCAGTCAGATAACGCCGATCACCCGCAGAAGAAAAAATATGGCCGCGTTGAGATGGTTGGTCCCTTTGCCGTACGTGACGGTGAAGATAACTATCAGCTCTATCTGATCCGGCCAGCCACCAGCTCCCAGCTCGATTTTATCAACCTGTTATTTGATCGGCCGCTGCTGCTGCTGATTGTCACGATGCTGATTAGCTCACCGCTGCTGCTCTGGCTGGCATGGAGCCTGGCACGACCGGCGCGTAAGCTGAAATATGCGGCGGATGAAGTGGCCAGCGGTAATCTGCGCCAGCACCCTGAACTGGAGTCAGGTCCGCAGGAGTTTCTGGCGGCCGGATCCAGTTTTAATCAGATGGTCAGCGCGCTTGAGCGCATGATGACTGCCCAGCAGCGCCTGTTGTCCGACATCAGCCATGAACTGCGCACTCCGCTGACGCGCCTCCAGCTGGCTACGGCTCTGCTGCGCCGTCGTCACGGCGAAGGTAAAGAGCTGCAGCGCATTGAGACAGAAGCGCAGCGGCTGGATGGCATGATCAACGATCTGCTGGTGCTGTCACGTACCCAGCATAAAAACGCCCTGGTCAGCGAGGCGATGAAAGCAAACCAGCTGTGGAACGGCGTGCTGGAGGATGCGCGCTTTGAAGCGGAACAGATGGGTAAAACCATGGAAGTGCCCTATCCGCCAGGTCCGTGGCCACTGTATGGCAACCCGCATGCGCTGGAGAGCGCTCTGGAAAATATCGTGCGCAATGCGCTGCGCTATTCTGATTCACACATCAGCGTGAGCTTCTCGGTGGATATACAGGGCATTACCGTTCACGTAGATGATGACGGTCCGGGCGTGAGCGAAGAAGATCGCGAGCAGATTTTCCGCCCGTTTTATCGCACTGATGAAGCGCGCGATCGCGAGTCTGGCGGCACCGGGCTTGGACTGGCGATTGTGGAGACGGCCGTACAGCAGCATCGCGGCTGGGTCAAAGCAGATAACAGCCCGCTGGGCGGACTGCGTCTGACGCTCTGGCTCCCGCTATACTCTGCCCGCCAGTAATTTGTTATGCTTCGGCCCCTGATTGCGGGGGCCTTATGCTGAACATTGTTTTATTTGAACCTGAAATACCACCCAACACCGGTAATATCATCCGCCTGTGTGCTAACACCGGCTTTCAGCTGCATCTGATCGAGCCGCTTGGCTTTGCGTGGGATGACAAACGGCTGCGCCGCGCCGGGCTTGATTATCATGAATATACCGCGCTGAAAAAACACGCCAGCTACAGCGCTTTCCTCGCGGCTGAGGCGCCGCAGCGTCTGTTTGCCCTGACCACGAAAGGTACGCCAGCGCACAGCGCCGTCAGCTATCAGGCCGGGGACTATTTGCTGTTTGGCCCGGAAAGCCGGGGCCTGCCCGCTGAAATCCTTGACGCCCTGCCTGCCGAACAGAAGATACGCATCCCGATGCGCGCCGAAAGCCGCAGCATGAACCTTTCTAATGCCGTATCAGTAGTGGTGTATGAAGCCTGGCGCCAGCTCGACTTCGCCGGCGCGCTGATCAGAGATTAAATCCCGTCGCCATATTCAAAACCGGCGCCGGTAAAATGCTGATCCATATCCATTGAGGGTTTATCGCTGGCGGGTTTACCCACAATGCGCGCCGGAACGCCGGCGGCGGTGGTATGCGGGGGAACAGGCTGCAGTACCACCGAGCCGGCACCGATTTTTGCTCCGCGACCTACATCTATGTTGCCGAGGATTTTAGCGCCGGCACCAATCATAACGCCTTCGCGAATTTTAGGATGGCGGTCGCCGCTGGTTTTGCCGGTTCCGCCCAGCGTAACGGATTGCAGGATAGAGACATCATTTTCTACTACGGCCGTTTCGCCGATCACAATACCCGTAGCGTGATCCAGCATGATCCCGCGCCCGATACGGGCCGCCGGGTGAATATCAACGGCGAAGGAAACGGAGATCTCATTTTGCAGATAGACAGCCAGCGCGCGGCGGCCCTCTTTCCACAGCCAGTGGCCAATACGATAGGCCTGCAGCGCATGGAAGCCTTTCAGGTAGAGCAGCGGCGTAGAGTATTTGTCTACTGCCGGATCGCGCTGGCGTACGGCCTGAATATCATAGGCCGCTGAGACAATCATCTCCGGATCCTGACGATACGCTTCTTCAACAATTTCACGCACGGCGATAGCAGGCATAATCGGATTCGCCAGCTTGTTCGCCAGCATGTAGCTGAGCGCACTGCCGAGATTTTCATGTTTCAGCAACGTCGCATGATAAAAGCTGGCCAGCATCGGTTCGCAATCTGCCAGCGCTCTGGCTTCTGCTTTGATATGGTTCCAGACCAGTTCTAACTCTTCAGACGACATTGCTGTTTACTCCCGATAAAAAAGCGCCGCAGAGGCGCTACAGGTTGGTGTGCTGAGCATCCTGCTCTAGCCCGGGCTGTTTTCGTCCTTCCTTGCACGGCCCAGTAAGCTTAATGCTGCCTCTCGCGCCGTTTTTTCGCAATACAGTACCTGATAAATCTGCTCGGTTATCGGCATTTCAACGCCCATTCTCGCTGCCAGGGCTTTGACTTCTTTGGTGTTTCTGTAGCCTTCTACAACTTGTCCGATAATGCGTTGCGCCTCTTCAACGCTCTCGCCCTGACCCAGCATCATGCCAAAACGGCGATTGCGTGACTGATTATCGGTACAGGTCAGCACCAGATCGCCCAGTCCTGCCATACCCATAAACGTCACCGGATCGGCACCCAGCGCTGCGCCCAGACGGCTCATCTCTGCCAGGCCGCGGGTGATCAGTGCGGTACGTGCGTTAGCGCCGAAACCGATACCGTCTGAGATGCCGGCACCGATAGCGATAACGTTTTTAACGGCCCCGCCCAGCTGAACACCGGTAAAATCGGCATTGTTATACACGCGGAAGCTTTTGCCGCAGTGCAGCTTCTGCTGCAGATCGTCAGCAAACTCCGCATCGGTCGCCGCAAGTGCGATAGCGGTAGGTAAACCGGCCGCCAGCTCTTTGGCAAAAGTGGGCCCGGAAATTACCGCCAGCGGAATAGCGTCGCTCAGGATCTCCCGCGCAACGTCCTGCAGCAGACGGCCGGTTTCTTTTTCCAGGCCTTTGGTGGCCCAGACAATACGGGAATCGGTACGCAGGTAAGGTTTAATCTGCTGCAGCACGTCGCCAAAAACATGGCTCGGTACCACCACCAGCAGATCGCGGCTCGCGCGAACGACCTGGGCGAGATCGGCTTCAGGGATCAGATTATCGGGAAAAGGAACATCGGGCAGGAAAGCGGTGTTACAGCGGTCAGCCTGCAGGCGGGCGACGCTTTGCGGATTATGGCCCCAGAGCAGAACCGGATGCCCGTTGCGAGCCAGCGTGATAGCGAGAGCGGTGCCGTACGAGCCGGCACCGAGTACGCTGATAGACGCGTTATGTGTTGTCATCAGGCATCCTGACGTGGCGCTTCGCCTTCACCTTGCTGCTGCAGGTAGTTCATGAACAGCGCATCGAAGTTAACCGGAGCCAGATTGAGCTGCGGGAACGTACCGCGTGAAACCAGGCTGGTCACGCACTCACGTGCGTAAGGGAACAGAATGTTCGGGCAGTATGCGCCAAGGCAGTGCGCCATCTGCGTGCCATCAATCCCGCTGATGGTAAAGATACCCGCCTGCTGTACTTCGCACAGGAATGCGGTCTCTTCGCCTACGGTTGCGGTTACCGTCACGCGCAGCACCACTTCATACACTTCATCAGCCAGCTGAGAAGAGGCGGTGTCCAGATCCAGTTTGACTTCCGGCTCCCACTCTTTCTGAAAAACCTGAGGTGCGTTTGGCGCTTCAAAAGAGACATCTTTGGTATAAACGCGCTGGATCTGGAACTGCATTTCGTTGGTGCTTTGTTCTGACATGTTACTAAGTCCTTAAGTGATAATTATCAGTGCAGAAGAGTTAAGCCTGAAGCAGAGGATCGAGTCCCTGACGCCCGTCCAGCGCGTAGAGATCGTCGCAGCCACCGATGTGCTGAGCGTCGATAAAAACCTGCGGCACCGTGGTGCGGCCACTGCGCCTGATCATCTCTTCACGTTTCATTGCGTCCCCATCGATAGGGATCTCCTGATAAGAAACGCCTTTCTGATCAAGTAACGCCTTTGCACGATGGCAGTATGGGCAGGTTACTTTGGTGTAAATCTCAACATTAGCCATGCGGGATACCTCAGATGATTATTTACCGCGAACCAGCGGCAGGTTTTCGCCACTCCAACCGCTGACGCCATCTTTCAGGACAGCGACATGTTCAAAGCCTGCTGCGCTCAGCGTTGCTGCTGAATCACCCGCGCTCTGACCGGTGGCACATACCACAATTATGGGCTGCGACTTGTGCTTTTCCAGCTCGCCGAAGCTGCCTTTTTTAATATCTGCTGCTGCTACGTTAACCGCGCCGGAAATATGTCCCTTGCGATAATCGTCGCGTGAACGCACGTCTACTACCACCGCGTTCTCTTTATTAATCAGATGGGTCGCTTCGCCACGGCTGATGGTTTTTACCTTAGAGAACATCCCTTTAACGGTGGTCACAATCACCAGAATAAGTAAAACGACCCATGCCAGACTAAGGATGGGGTGATTGCTTGCAAACTGCATGATTTCTTGCATGAGAGGTAACGACTCCAGACCGGGCTTATAAGCTAAAACAAGGGTTCTGAGTATACCTGCGCCACTTCGCATGTACAGTCGCGATGCGGGCAGAGATACGATTTGTGCGTCATTTTCCAAAAAAAATGTTTTAATCGCAAAATTCAGACAATGTTTATCGCGCTAAGCTTTAAAGCGACACGTTTCGTAATCTAAAAGCTGGCCGGGATAACTGGTAAGCGGCTGTTCATCGTGGAATAATTATCAACTATGAAGGGAAAAGCGCGCATTACACCTACAAGGACTCATTACAACGGCCCGGCTTCTCAGCTGGTATTCCGCTGGTCCCCCCTCTCCCTCAGCCTGCTGTGTGCGGGTATTTTTTTGCTGCCTGTTACGGGTTACAGCGCTGACGACAATAAAGCGCAGCTAAAAACCATTCAGCAAAGTATCGCGGAAAAAGAGAAGAGCGTTAAAGCGCAGAAAGTCGAGCGCAGTAAACTGCTCGATCAGCTCCGCAGTCAGGAGAAGATTATCGCGCAGGCGAGCCGTCAGCTACGCGAAACGCGCAACAGCTTAAGCACGCTCGACAAAGAGGTTGCTCAGCTTACCGCCTCTATCTCCCGCCTTGAAAAACAGCAGACGCAGCAGGAGAGCCTGCTGGCGCAGCAGCTCGACGCCGCTTTTCGTCAGGGGCAGCATAATGGTGTGCAGCTGCTGCTGGGCGGCGCAGAAGCGCAGCGCAGTGAACGCATCCTGGCCTATTTTGGTTACCTCAACGCCGCGCGGCAAAAAAATATCGATGAGCTGCGGCAGACCCGGCAGCAGCTGGCTGAGCAGCGTCTGACCATGCAGAGCAAACAGCAGCAGCAAAAAAATCTGCTCGCTCAGCAGCAGGCGCAGCAAAGCAAACTGGAAAACGCCAGCGCCGCCCGCAAAAAGACCCTCTCCGCGCTGGAGAACGCGCTGGAAAAAGATCAGGCCGACCTGGTTGAAATGCGTCAGAACGAAAGCCGTCTGCAGGATAAAATTGCCAAAGCAGAGCGCGAAGCGCGTCAGCGGGCCGAGCGCGAGGCGCGCGAAGCTGAGAAGGTGCGCCAGCGTCAGGCGCAGGCCAAAGCGAAAGGCTCCAGCTATGCCCCCACGCAGAGCGAGCGTGAACTGATGGCGCGTACCGGCGGGCTGGGGCGCGCAGGTGGCCAGGCTTTCTGGCCGGTACGCGGCAGAATTGAACACCGCTTCGGTGAGGCGATGCAGGGTGAGCTACGCTGGAAAGGACTGGTGATTGATGCACCGGAAGGCACCGAAGTGAAAGCGATTGCGGATGGACGGGTACTGATGGCCGACTGGCTGCAGGGCTACGGGCTGGTTGTGGTGCTGGAGCACGGTAAAGGCGATATGAGCCTGTACGGCTATAACCAGAGCGCACTGGTAAGCGTCGGTGCGCAGGTCAAAGCTGGTCAGCCGGTGGCGCTGGTAGGTACCAGCGGCGGCCGCGGTACGCCGTCACTCTATTTTGAGATCCGCCGTCAGGGCAAAGCTGTTAACCCACTACCGTGGTTAGGAAGATAAGTGCTGTTTTTATCCCGAACGTTACCCGCCCTGTTATGCGGAGCTCTTCTGAGTTTCAGCGTGCAGGCGGCAAAATTAGCGATTGTCATTGATGATTTTGGCTACCGTCCCACCGAAGAGAACAAAGTGCTGGCGATGCCGGCGGCCATTTCCGTTGCCGTACTGCCTAACGCCCCGCATGCGCGTGAGATGGCAACCAAAGCCCATCAGCGCGGTCATGAAGTATTGATTCATCTGCCGATGGCGCCGCTCAGCAAACAGCCGCTGGAAAAAGATACCCTGACGCCGGAGATGAGCAGTGACGAAATCGCCCGCATTATCCGTGAAGCCAGCGATAAAGTTCCCTACGCGGTTGGCCTGAACAATCATATGGGCAGTAAAATGACCTCCAGCCTGCCCGGCATGCAGAAAGTGATGCAGGTGCTGAATCACTACAACTACTATTTTCTCGACAGCATGACCATTGGCAATAGTCAGGCCGTTGCAGCGGCGCAGGGAACGCAGGTCAAAGTGGTGAAGCGCCGCGTGTTTCTTGATGATAATCAAAATGAAGCGATGGTACGGCAGCAGTTTACCCGTGCAGTTAAGCTGGCACAGCGGGACGGGTTTGCTATCGCTATCGGCCATCCGCACCCGACAACAGTGCGCGTGCTGCAGCAGATGCTGCCTTCCCTTCCGGCTGATATTACGCTGGTTACGCCAGGGCAGCTGCTGAATGAGCCGCTGCGTCACAGCGCAAAACCTGCCGCAGCCTCTCCGGCTAAACCCGTAAGCGTGCGCTTCCGCGTACCTGCCATCTGTAAAGTCAGCGCCGCCCCAGTGCCGCAGCAGCGGGCAGTGGAAATTATCGGCGAAGGCCTGATGCAGAATCCTTTTATGCTCAAACTGAAAGCGCTGTTTTAAATCAGCGGTGCGGGCAACCGCACCGCTGACATTCACATTGCAGCCAGAAAGTTTATACTCTTGCCGGAAAACTCACGGCACAGAACAAGGACATCAGCAGGAATGACGCCGCATAAACGAAAAATTCTACTGCTTGATAATGGCCGCGAGTGGGGCGGCGGCACGAATAGCATGCTGGAATTACTGAAGCGGATCGATCGTAACCAGTTCGATATTACCTGCTGCTTTTATCATAATTATTCGCGCGGCAATAACGAAACCATCGAGCAAATTCTTGGATCGTTAACGATTCCGGTGACGTTTATTCCGCAGCGCAAACAACCTCTCTGGGCAAAAATCAGCAAAGAAATAGTCCGCACGCTGCTTTTTTTCAGCAAAGAGAGCAGAAAAAACGCGATTCATTTTGTGGATCGCCGATGGCGTATTATCCCGAACGCGCACAAGATTGGCGCGCTTCTGCAATCCGGGCAGTTTGACCTGCTTTATATGAATAATCAGCCCAGTACCAACACTGAGGGCTATCTGGCAGCCCGCCCGCTTGGTATTCCGGTAGTTCAGCACTGCCGTATTGACCCGGTACTGAATCGCCAGCTGGTCACGATGCTGAACCGGGACTGTGAGGCGATTATCTGTGTTTCACACGGTGTCAGTCATACGCTGCAGCGTCATGGTGTCCATCAGCACCTCTGCCATACCGTCAGCAATGCCATCGATATCCACCAGCCGTTACCCGATCGTACCGCGGTTCGTCAGGCGCTGCAGATTGCACCAGAGACCTTTGTGTTTGGCTCTATTGGGTCGCTGATAGCGCGTAAAGCCAATCACCACACGCTGAGCGCACTGGGCCGGTTTCATCGCCTTTACCCTCACGCTGACTGGAAAATGCTGATTGTCGGTACTGGTTCGGAACAGGCTAACCTTGCACAGCTGGCAGAAAAAGAGCAGATTGCTGACCGCATCGTTTTCACCGGTTTTAAAAATAATGCGCTGGATTTTCTGGCCGCGTTCGACACGTTCATACTGGCCTCGCAAAGTGAGGGCTTACCCCGCGTGGTGCTTGAAGCGATGCTGGTCAATACCGCCGTTATCGGATCGCGGGTAACCGGGACAGCTGAGCTGATTGAACACAACCAGACCGGGTTGCTGTTTGAATATGGTGATATTGCAGAGCTGACACAGCAGCTGATCGCTCTGTGGGAGAACAGAGAATTACGTCAGAAATTAACCGACACGGCTGCCGGAAAGGTACGCGAACATTACGCTATTGAAAACTATATTCAGGGCGTAGAAACGGTTCTGGCTAATGTTATTCAGGAAAAGAGTCATGCTTAATTTTTTTAATAAACGTTTCCGCCATATTCGCGCGCGGCACAATATTCCCTACAGCCAGAGTCGCGTGCAGGGCACGACTCCTGTCACCTCCGTGGTGATCCCGTGTGCGGGTGAGGACTATATTGAAGAAGCGCTGCTCAGCGCCTGCTTTGCCAGCCGTTTTGCCACCAGCGTCACGGAGATTGTTATCGTCAGCGACCAGCCCGCGATAAAATTTGGTGAGCTGCCGGCAAAGACCCGCGTTGCCACGCTGACCATTCCGCACCGCGAAGAGCGCTATCGTTATAAACAGATTTACCGCAGCCGGCTGATCAAACTGCAGGCGCCTTTGCAGGCCAGCGGTGACGCGATTCTGATGATCGACTCTGACCTCAATCTGCTTAAAGATCCGGCCCTCAGCCTGCGTGAAGGCCATCTTTACTCCAGCTTCAGAGAAGGCAGAATGATTGCCAAACTTGAAAACGCGGCTGAGGAGCAGATCCCGGCTTACTATAAACCCGCCATCCGGCCCTATCTGGTTGACCATGTCAACGGCGCTTATCTGGCCGCCACGCGTCAGACCTGGAAGCGTATCTGCCCGCTGTGGCTGACGCTGTTTCAGGATACCTGGGAACTGATGAATGATAATCAGCCCCCCACCGATCAGCTGCCGCTCTCTGCGCTGCTGGATATGCTCGATCTGGTTACGGTTAACCTGGGCGAGTGGGCAAACTGGCCGGTCTCCAAGCGCATTGGCGGAACGGCAGCGGTCATTCCGCCTGAGGTCATTGGCGCACACGGCGGTTTTCCGTTAAGCGAATGGCAGAAGTACCTGCAGGACCCGGCGCAGCCGCTGCAGTTTAAAGGTCAGGACTATACGCGCAAAGTACGCTACCTGACGGATGAAGAGAAAAAACGCGGCTGATACTACTCCGGCCTGCGGGCCGGAGTCCGTTTAATCCCAGCTCAGCACCACTTTCCCTGACCGTCCGGAGCGCATGTCGTCAAACCCCTGCTGAAACGCGTCGATATGATAGCGGTGGGTGATCACCGGCGTGAGATCCAGTCCGGACTGAATCAGCGCCGCCATCTTGTACCAGGTTTCAAACATCTCACGGCCATAAATCCCTTTGATAAACAGCCCCTTGAAGATAACCAGATTCCAGTCGATCGACATGTCGCCGGGTGGAATACCGAGTAGCGCAATGCGCCCGCCATGATTCATGGTTTCCAGCATCGTGCGGAAAGCTGCCGGTGCGCCTGACATCTCCAGCCCGACGTCGAATCCTTCGGTCATACCGAGATCCTGCATTACGTCGCGCAGATTTTCCTGCGCCACGTTAACCGCACGGGTCACGCCCATCTCGCGTGCCAGACTCAGACGGTATTCATTCACATCAGTGATCACAACGTGACGGGCACCTGCGTGCCTGCAGACGGCGGCAGCCATAATACCAATTGGCCCGGCGCCGCAGATCAGGACATCTTCACCGGGCAGATCAAATGACAGCGCGGTATGTACGGCGTTGCCGAACGGATCAAAGATGGCTGCCAGTTCGTCAGAAATGTTATCGGGAATTTTAAACGCGTTGTATGCCGGGATAACCAGATACTCCGCGAAGCAGCCCTGCCGATTGACCCCCACGCCCACCGTATTGCGGCACAGGTGCGTCCGCCCTGCCCGGCAGTTGCGGCAGTGGCCGCAGGTAATATGCCCCTCGCCGGAAACGCGATCGCCGATGGCGAAGCCTTTTACCTCCTGTCCCATGCCGACGACTTCACCGACATACTCATGTCCGGTAATCATCGGGACCGGAATGGTTTTACGCGACCACTCATCCCAGTTGTAGATGTGGATATCCGTACCGCAAATAGCGGTTTTGCGGATCTTAATCAGCAGATCGTTATGACCGGGCTCCGGCACCGGTGCATCCTGCACCATCCAGATCCCCTCTTCAGCTTTCAGTTTGGCAAGTGCTTTCATTGTTCTGCTCCTGCAGCAATCACGCCCAGCCGCTGGCCAACGCGGATAAAAGCGGCGACAGCCTGTTCCAGCTGCGCCTGCGTATGAGCGGCAGACATCTGCGTGCGGATGCGCGCCTGGCCCTGCGGCACCACCGGATAGAAAAAGCCGGTGACGTAAATGCCTTCCTGCTGCAGCAGCGTGGCAAACTGCTGCGCCACGTTTGCCTCACCCAGCATCACCGGAATAATGGCGTGATCGGCGCCGGCCAGCGTGAAGCCTGCCGCGGTCATCTTCTCCCGGAAGAAGCGCGCGTTATCCCATAGCCGCTGGCGCAGACCGTCACCCTCACTTAGCAGATCCAGCACCCGCAGCGAGGCCGCGACAATTGCCGGGGCCAGCGAGTTAGAAAACAGATAGGGACGAGCACGCTGACGCAGCCACTCCACGACCTCTTTTTTCGCGGCCACATAGCCGCCAGAGGCACCGCCCAGCGCTTTACCTAAGGTTCCCGTGAGGATATCAACGCGATCCATCACGTCGCAGTATTCATGCGTACCGCGCCCCGTTGCGCCGATAACGCCCACCGCGTGAGAATCATCGACGATGACCAGCGCATTAAACTCCTCCGCCAGGTCGCAAATTCCCTGCAGGTTGGCAATCACGCCATCCATAGAGAACACGCCATCGGTAGCGATCGCGATATGCCGGGCACCTTTATCGCGCGCCTCCTGCAGGCAGGTACGCAGCGCCTGCATATCGTTATTGGCGTAGCGATAGCGCTGCGCCTTACACAGGCGTATGCCATCAATGATGGAGGCGTGATTCAGCGCATCGGAAATAATGGCATCCTCCGGACCCAGCAGCGCCTCAAACAGACCGCCGTTAGCGTCAAAACAGGAGGAGAAAAGAATGGACGCTTCCATACCAAGAAAGTCAGCCAGCTTACGCTCCAGCTGCTGATGCGTATCCTGCGTACCGCAGATAAAGCGCACTGACGCCATACCAAAGCCGTGGGAATCCATCCCCTCTTTCGCTGCCTGAATCAGCGCCGGATGATTCGCCAGACCGAGATAGTTATTGGCACAAAAGTTAATGACCGGCGTGCCGTGATCAACGCTGATCTCCGCCTGCTGAGCTGACGTAATACGACGCTCCTGTTTGAACAATCCGTCCTGATGCGTTGTCTCAAGCTGCTGACGGATTTGCGAATAAAACTGATCGGACATGATTCTGCTCCTTAGATCGCCAATTACCGGAGCATCTTACTGAGCAAATAGCAGGCAGACGATATTTCAGCCAGTTAAATGTTCGTTTTGCAGCATAGTTCACGCCGTGGTCAGCGTTTGTGCGATACGCCTCACGCATCTGGCTGTCCGGACAGGGCTGAAATGTTATGATGATAAGTATTCGTGCGTGAAACCTTCTGTTTCACCCTAACTGATTAAAGGCTAAGCATATGATTATCGTTACCGGCGGCGCTGGCATGATTGGCAGCAACATCGTTAAAGCGCTTAACGATCGCGGTCATAGCGACATTCTGGTCGTGGATAACCTGAAAGATGGCACCAAATTTGTCAATCTGGCAGATCTGGATATCGCTGATTATATGGATAAAGAGGAGTTTCTCTCTTACATCATGTCAGGCGAAGATCTGGGGCCGATTGAAGCGGTATTCCATGAAGGTGCCTGCTCCGCCACCACCGAGTGGGATGGCAAGTACATGATGGATAACAACTATCAGTACTCTAAAGATCTGCTGCATTTCTGCCTTGAGCGCGAGATCCCGTTTCTCTACGCCTCTTCTGCCGCGACCTATGGTGGCCGCAATGAAAACTTTATTGAAGAGCGCCAGTATGAAGAGCCGCTGAACGTCTATGGCTATTCAAAAATGCTGTTCGATCACTACGTGCGTCAGATTCTGCCTGAAGCGGATTCGCCGGTGTGTGGTTTCCGCTATTTCAATGTGTATGGTCCGCGCGAAGGGCACAAAGGCAGTATGGCCAGCGTGGCATTTCATCTGAATACGCAAATCAGCAACGGCGAAAATCCTAAGCTGTTTGAAGGCAGCGACAGCTTCCGCCGTGATTTTATTCATGTAGATGATGTTGTGGCTGTAAACCTGTGGTGCTGGGAGAACGGCATATCCGGTATCTATAACTGCGGCACCGGACGCGCAGAATCGTTCCAGGAAGTGGCTGATGCCGTGCTTAAATTCCATCAGCAGGGCCAGATTGAGTACATTCCTTTCCCGGATAAACTCAAAGGACGCTATCAGGCATTTACCCAGGCCGATCTGACAAAACTGCGTGAAGCGGGCTATGACAAGCCATTTAAAACTGTCGCACAGGGCGTGGGCGAGTACATGGCCTGGCTGAATCGCAACGCATAAGGACACCCGCATCAGCGATGAAAATTCTGGTTATTGGCCCTTCCTGGGTCGGCGATATGATGATGTCGCAAAGTCTCTATCGCACTCTCAAGGTGGCGCATCCTGATGCGGTCATTGATGTTATGGCACCCGCGTGGTGCCGCCCGCTGCTGTCACGCATGCCGGAAGTGAATCAGGCGCTGGCGATGCCGCTGGGGCACGGCGCGCTGGCGCTGGGCGAACGCCGTCGTCTCGGCAAAACCCTGCAGGCCAGCGGTTACGATCGCGCTTACGTATTGCCAAATTCGTTTAAATCGGCGCTGGTCCCCTTTTTCGCCGGCATACCGCGCCGCACCGGCTGGCGTGGTGAAATGCGTTACGGCGTGCTCAATGATGTGCGGGTGCTGGACAAAGCGGCGTTTCCGCTAATGGTAGAGCGCTATGTTGCGCTGGCGTACGACACGCCGGTGACCTCTGCTCAGCAGCTGCCGCAGCCGCTGCTATGGCCGCAGCTGCGCGTAGAGGACGACGAAAAGCGCATGACGGCCGCGCAGTTTGGCCTCTCCGCCGATCGTCCGGTTATCGGCTTTTGTCCGGGAGCAGAGTTTGGACCGGCGAAACGCTGGCCGCATTATCACTATGCTGCCCTGGCAGAACAGCTAATCGCAGAAGGCTACCAGGTCGTGCTGTTTGGCTCAGCCAAAGATCGCGATACCGGCGAGTCAATTCTGCAGGCGCTGCCTGAGCCGTTGCGCGCGCACGGCAAAAATCTGGCGGGTGAGACGCAGCTGGAGCAGGCAGTGATCCTGCTCGCCCACTGTCGCGCCGTGGTCAGCAACGATTCCGGTCTGATGCACATTGCGGCGGCGCTCAACCGGCCGCTGGTCGCGCTGTATGGCCCGAGCAGCCCGGATTTCACGCCGCCGCTTTCCCGTCAGGCCCGCGTTATCCGGTTGATCAGCGGCTATCACAAGGTGCGTAAAGGCGATGCCGCTGAGGGTTATCATCAGAGCCTGATCGACATTACCCCTGCGCGCGTGCATCAGACCCTGAGCGCGCTGCTACAGCCGGGGCAGGAGCAGACATGCACGTTTTAATCGTTAAAACTTCTTCGATGGGAGATGTTCTCCATACGCTGCCCGCGCTTACCGATGCCATGCAGGCGCTGCCAGGTATCCGCTTTGACTGGGTAGTGGAAGAAAATTTTGCTCAGATCCCCGGCTGGCATCCTGCCGTAGATAAAGTTCTGCCGGTTGCGATCCGCCGCTGGCGCAAACACTGGTTTGGCAGTCAGCAGCGCGAAGAGCGCGTCGCGTTTAAGCGCAATTTGCAGTCGCGCCAGTATGATGTGGTTATTGACGCACAGGGCCTGATTAAAAGCGCAGCCCTGGTGACGCGTCTGGCAACCGGCACGAAGCATGGTCTGGACAGCCGCAGCGCGCGTGAGCCTTTTGCGAGCTGGTGGTACGACAGGCGTCATGAGGTCAGCAAGCAGCAGCACGCCGTTGAGCGCACGCGTGAGCTGTTTGCGAAAAGTCTGGGCTATGAAAAGCCTGCCACCCAGGGCGATTACGCCATCGCGGCACATTTTCTGACTCCCCGGACCGAAGCAGCCCCCAGCTGGCTGGTGTTTCTGCACGCCACAACCCGCGACAATAAACACTGGCCGGAAGCGCACTGGCGCGAGCTGATCAGGCTACTGCAGCCCACCGGCCTGCAAATCAGGCTGCCGTGGGGCGCAATACATGAACAGCAGCGCGCGCAGCGGCTGGCAGAGGGCTTTTCCCATGTGGAAGTCCTGCCAAAACTGACGCTGGAGCAGGTGGCGCAGCAGCTGGCAGGTGCGCGCGCAGTGGTCTCGGTGGACACCGGGCTCAGCCATCTGACCGCAGCGCTGGACAGACCCAATATTACGCTGTTCGGTCCCACCGACCCGGGGCTGATTGGCGGTTACGGCAGAAACCAGCATGCGCTGCGCCCGGTTCAGGGTGACAGCATGGCAGATATCATGCCGGATAGGGTGCTGGAGACATTAAAGCAGGTGCTGGCATGAAGAAACTGCACATTATCAATTTAGGTAAAATGGGCGGCGTTGAGCGGCTGTTCCTTCAGTACATTAATGACGTCTCCGACGGAAGCGATGACGTTATCTGCATCAGCAATCAGATCGACCCGGATATTTTGCAGCAGATGCCCCGGCAGCACGTTACCTTCGCTAACCGGCTGTTTCCGCGCTTTCGTCTGAAAAGCCCGCAGTTTCTGCGCAAGCACCTGCTGCAAAAACGCGTAAATGCCAGTAATGCCGATATGATTATCGTCTGGGATCTGGTTCCCCGGCTTACCGCTAAACCCCGCAAGGCAAAACTGGTTTATTACGATCACGGCTGTTCCTGGCGTTATCCAAAGAACGGTAAAACGCTTGCATTTATGGCCATGCTGGATGGGGTTATTTCCGCCTCGCGGGCGTCGTCCAGCGTAATGCAGCACCGTTTTAATCTGCCCTGCCTGCATAAAGTCGTAATTAACCGTCTCGTTACGCCCCAGGGAATAGATCCTGCAGTGCGGCAGCTTAGCCAGCCAGTCAGAATCGGAACGGCATCACGTCAGGTGGGTCTGAAAGGGATCTCCGTTTCGCTTCTGATGATGAAAGAGCTGTTAACGCGCGGGCATAATGTCACGCTTGAAGTTGCCGGCAAAGGCCCTGACCGCGAAGCATTTGAAGATTTAGCGCAGCGGCTTGGCATAGCAGAGCGTGTCAGGTTCAGTGGCTTTCAGCATAATATTGCCGAATTTTTCAATCGCGTTGATATTTACATGAGCACGCCGGTGACCGAGCCTTTTGGGCTCTCCTGTATGGAAGCACTCTATTTTGGCGTACCTGTCATTTTTCCTTTTGTCGACGGTCAGCCTGAAGTGATTGCAGACAAAATTTGCGGCGTCGGCTTAGCACCAAAAGTTTCTTTGAGTGAACATCAGCAGCTGACGGGAATTGACGTCAATTTCCCTTATCAGGTGTATGATCCGATAAAAGATGACATGACAGAACCGATGCTGCTTTCTCATATCGATTGTGCTGATGCGTTTGAATTTCTGATACAAAAAGAGAACTATCAGACATACAGTGAAAACGCTAAAAGCTGGACTATGAAGCACTTTGACTATGCGTATTTCAGACATGAAATAGAGAGTTCTTTAACCGAGATTGCGAATATAAAAAATGCAAATCAGTAATTATCTGGCAAGGCGTGAAGCTCCTCACTCAGCAATAAGTACCCTGATATTTTTTGGATGCGCAACTGCGCTGCTTACAGCACCCTTTGGTGGCAGCTTTGGCCGCAACGTATTTTATATAACCAGCTATATTGCTTTTATTGTCATAGCTACTCATGCCTTATATTACGCTAAATTGCGAATAAATATCGCTTTGCCTGTAGCTATGTTGCTGGTGGGTATCGCCAGTATCATCTGGACCGCGGTCTATAAACAGCCTGGCGATTTTATCAGCCTCTATCGTCAGTATCAGTCAACAGGCCGCTTGCAGATATCGGGCGCATTTATTCTTTTCTTTGTTTTAAATGACAAAAGCGATTTGCGCCAAAAAGCCATCCTTGCCGCACTGCTGACTGGCCTGGCAGTTAATGCCTACGCCATCTATCAGGGTGTCTGGCTGCATCTTCGCCGCGTTGAGCTGAACTTTGATCGGGCTACCATGGCTGCCTATATTATCAGCGCTGTCAATTTACTATTTCTCAAAGCGATTCTGTTGCAGAAAAACAAACTTAAGCTTTTCCTTTTTCCCGCAGCCTTTCTGTTTAGCTATCTTGCCATTATTCTGACCGGCACGCGTGCGGCAATGCTTCTTTTTCCCGTACTGGCCCTGATACTTGTCTTATTTTCAAAAAATGTTATCAGCAGAAGATATAAAGTCGCACTTTTTGTCATTATTCCAGCGCTGTTTATCGCTGGCTCACTGATATTCAAAGAAAAGATTGCTAATCGCATCGATGAGTTTCAGCAAAATATTGCAGATATGCATAAAAATCGCGGTGAGAACTCAGTTGTCTCCCGCCTGAGTATGCAGATTATTGCTCTGCAAACCGGCACCGAGTCACCTGCGGGCCAGTCAGCCGAACAGCGGGCTCTGCTGGCCAGAAAGATCATTCAGCAGCAGCCACAACTTTATGGCGCCTTACCCTACCTGACGGTTCATATGCATAACGAAGTGCTGGAAACCTTTTCGATAAAAGGTATCGCCGGCGCGCTGGCATTGGTGAACTTCTATATTATGTTGCTGGTTTATGCATTCAGGCGCGGCGGCAATGCGCTTTTGCTGACGCTGGCGCTGGCATTGATTGGTTATGGGCTAAGTGATGTGATTTTCTTTAGTACAGAATGTACGCTGATCTATTGCCTGACAATTATATTCGCTTTCTCCATGATGAAAGGCCCGCATCATCAGGAAAAAAATCAATGACAAAATCGACCCCACCTGTTTTAAGCATCATTATCCCCTGCTTTAATGCGGGGGAGTTTATTCTTCCCTGCCTGCGATCGCTGTTTACGCAACTTGAATCTGACATTGAAGTTATCATCATCGACGATGGCTCAACAGATAACTCAGTCAGAGTGATAAAAGATTTTTTGCAGGCACAACAGCACGAGACGGTACGATTTCTGCAGCAAGAGAATTTTGGTATTGCTGAGACCCGCAACATCGGCCTGCAGCATGCTCAGGGAAAATTTGTCACATTTATTGATGCAGACGATATTGTCAGCAGGCACTATATTGCGGTTATCAGGCCGCTGCTGCTGGCTGATAATGATGATTTAATCGACTTTAACTATCAGCGCTTTGAACATCAGCCGCCTGATGAGGCGGAAAACGTCGATGTAAAACGTATCGCCTACGATTTTCAGACTCAGGGGATAAATTGTCTTGAACCCCTCTTTCAAAAATCGATGTGGCATCTGTGGAACCGGGTTTACCGTCGCGCCCTGCTGAGCGGTGAAAGCTTCGCATCAGGCAGGCGCTACGAAGATGTTATCTTTACGCCTTTCCTCTATTTCAGGACAGATAAGATTACGCATCTGGAAAATACGCTCTATTTTTACCGCGATAACAAAAGCGGTATTACGCGCAATGTCAGAAAAAGCGATATCGATGATCTGATCTTTGCCATGCAGAAAATGCTTGCCTGGGCAAAAGATAAAGATAATTCCCGTCAGCGCCTGGCATCCTATATGCTGATGGACTGCTTTAAAGAAATAAAGAGTATGTCGAAAATCATCTACGGCTATTACTATTATGAACGCTCTGCCATCACGCTGTTCCGCGCAGCGGCAATAATATGCAAGGGCAACTGCAGGACAAAAAAATATCTGCAGCTGCGCTTTCCTCAGGTCGATACACTCTTCTCATACCTGAACAGCCGGTTCAGAAAGCGCAAATCTGAAACGCATCAGCGTGCATGAGCTTTTTTATGCAAGGCATACTCTGTCAGCGTCATTCCCTGTACCCGTGGCTGTAGCCAGATAAAGAGCTGCTCCAGATCGTCGTACAGCCTGTCGATGTCCGCCTCCGTTTTAAACGTGGGGCTGCCATCTGGCATGAATTCAGAGGAGTGCAGCATAAACTCGATGTAATCACTGCCCTGATTGAGTGTCTGCGCAGCAACCTTTTTCATTTCATTCAGGTTGCCGCCGGTCGGGCGCAGCCAGTTAACTGAAGGGCCGCGCGGCTTGCCACGCAGCTGATTCCACACCTTTTTAAACTGGTTGGTCATCGCGCCGTAGCGATACTGAATGCTCATGGGCAACTCCAGCAGCGAACTGTTACCCGGCTTTGAGATATCGCTGGTGTCTATATAGTAAGCGCGATCGGGAAAGTGGCTATAGTCGGTTCCTCCGCTCCCCTGCGGGGCGCCGGATGAATTACGCCAGCTGACTCGTGGCGTGACGGAGCAGTCAACCAGATAGCCGTTATCGATTAAAGCCTGCGCATAAACTTCGTTAAAAGCCCAGCGGCCGGCGCGATGACTGGTCATTTTTTGCTGAAATGCATCCTCCAGCAACGCCGTCATAAAGGCGACCTTATCGCGTAAAACGGACTCAGGGTACTCAATCAGATAGGGCTGATAACGCCAGTCATCCTGCGTCAGTTTATATTCCGGCGGGCTATACCAGGCGTGAAGATGCATACCGATCTCCCCCTGTCCGCGGGCCAGTAAATCCTGCCCGAACTCTACATAGGCAGGATCGCTCGCCATTTCGTAATTCGTCAGCCAGGTGGGTTTGAAGCCATACTTTTCGCACAGCCTCTGAAAGCGGGGCAGGAAGCTGACGTTATGCGTTGTCACCTTTCCGCTGCGGTTGCGCCACAGGTTATCGCCTTCCGTATCCAGGGTAATTAAAAAGGCAGGCTTTTCCATAACTTGTCCGGTATATTTCACTGTTATCGTCACTATGGTACGCACCGCCTGTGGCAGGCGCAAACTTTTCCAGCGCCGCTGGCCGGGTCAGGGAACAGCGCTCCGGGTAAACCAGAATAGCGCGAATAAAAAGCAGACCGGATTTATCTTTAGCTGCTTACCGCGCGCAGTTATGGCAGACTTTTTACAGCATTGGTTCATTTGCCGATAAACGTACTCATATCGGAAAGATAATAGCTCAGTTTCACCACCAGGCTGACAGGCAGGCAGAGGTAGATAATTTGTCGAAACGCATTTTAATGGTGATCGATGGTTTGCCCGGCGGCGGCGCCGAAAAAGTCGTCTTAACGCTGGCTGAGGGTTTTATTTCTCTGGGATATCGTGTCTCGATTTTCTCTCTGCGAAAAATATGCGATTACCCTATCCCTGCAGGCGTGGATTATCAGGTGGTGTGCGATCACAGCGCCCGCCCGTGGCGAAAAATGACAGAAACCGTACGTCGTGCGCGCTTGCTTGATGAGGTGGTACGCCAGAGTGAAGCGCTGAACGGCAAGTTCAGTTTAATCTTTTCCCATTTGCACAAAACCGATCGCATTGTCAGGCGAGCCCGATCGCTTGATGCAGCTAAAACCTGGTACTGCCTGCACGGCGTCTTTTCTGCCTCCTATCTGGGACGTAAAACAGGTTTTTCCCGCTGGTTAAAGCAGCTAAAAATACGTTATGTCTATCAGGGGCGTCAGCTGGTCGGCGTGTCACAGTATGTTATCGATGATCTGATAAAGAATGTCGGCGTCAGGCCACGCCTGACCCGCGTTATTTTCAATCCTTTCGACTTTGATCGGCTCGACGAACTGGCGGCCGCGCCCTGCCCGCTGGCCGGCCAGAATTACCTTGTCCACGTAGGACGCATTCATGAGGCGAAACGTCAGGACCGCTTGCTCGACGCCTATGCGCGGAGCGGCATAATGGCTCCCCTGGTGTTGCTGGGTCAGGGCAGCACGAAACTCCTGGAAGCGTTACGCCAGCAGGCACGAGATTTGGGCATTTCAGAGCGTGTCCGTTTTGAAGGCTTTCAGCAAAATCCCTATCCGTGGATCCGCCATGCTCAGATGCTGGTGGTGAGTTCAGATAGCGAAGGGTTTGGCAACGTGCTGGTTGAGGCTTTACATTGCGGCACGGCGGTAGTCAGTACACGCTGCCCCGGTGGCCCGGCTGAGATCCTGACCGGCCCGCTCTCCCGCTGTCTGGCCGATCTGAACGCCGCGTCGCTGGCAGAAAAAATGCGCGATGTGTATGCCAGCCCCCCCGATTTACAGCACCTCGATTTGAGCATTTATAGTCTGGCTACTATTTGTCAGCAATATCTGCAGCTGGATCCTGTAACAGAAACATCATTTTCAACGGCACGCCATGTTTCGAATTAAGAAATCCCCGGTGGGATGCGGCCAGAATATGGGGATAATTGCTTGACCTACATTATTATATTTATCATTTTCTGCCCGATTAAATGGGTGATGAAGCTGTTCCGGACGCGTAGCGGAAAAAATCTGGTCATTCAGACCGCCAAAATTGGCGATTTTATTAATATCACTCCGCTGCTCACGCACCTCGGGAAAAGTGATGCGCTGCTGAGCAGAAGCGTTGCGCCGCTCGCCAGCAATGACGCTACCCTTGAACACATCTGGTATATCGAAGAGTATCGTTCCGGCCTGCTTAAAAAGCTCAAATTGGTCTGGCATTTGCTTAATCGCTACGACAATATTTATCTGCTGCACCCGACCAACCTGAATCTGTTTATTGCCGCCTGCTGCAATGCGGATAATAAGCAGTTTCTGTCCAGCTATCGCCGCAAGGGGTATCAGAACCTCTTCTATTACACCGCAAGCGGCGAAGTACAGCATGAAAAAAATACGCTGACGCTGGAAAACTATCTGAAGCTCGCCGATCGCTCTTTCACTAAAGAGAGTTACCCCAAACACGCGACGCTGCCGCTATGGCAGCCTGATTCACTGCCCCCAGAGATCGCAGCGTGCGCGGGAACGCGTATCGGTATCAGTGTGACCGCCGGTAATCAGGCCAAAACCATTCCGCCCGCTATCTGGCAGCGTTTGTTTGACCACCTGAGCGACCTTCACTGCACCTTTTTTNCGCCAAATGAACAGTCGCGCGTTCAGGAGCTATTCAAAACAGCGGGGCATCGCGACAACCTGATCAGTCTGGTGGGGAAAGTGTCGCTGGAAGCGCTACCGGCCGTTATCGGCGAAATGGATTTCTATATCGCCTCCGATTCCGGCAATGTATACATCGCTGATGCACAGCAGGTACCGGTGATTCTGATTTATGGTCCCTGCTGTGTAGAAGAGCAGAGGCCGCTGGGCGATGTACTGCTGATTGGTCCTGACCATATCGCGCCCTCTTCTTTTGTATTTGATGCGCAATATAAATTCGCGCATCCGGTTGAACAGCTTTTCAACCTGGATCAGCGTAAGCTGAGTGATATCCACGATTTTATTCGCACCCGACAGCAGCAGCGTCTGGCGCGTCGAAACAATGAAATGACCTCATGACAGCCCAACCAGAACATTCCACGCCATTACTCAGCCTTATCATTCCGATGTTCAATGCCGGTACTGAGTTTGCTGCCTGCCTCCAGGCGCTGTTAGCCCAGACGCTGACCGATCTTGAGATTATCATCGTCGATGATGGCTCAACTGACGGCTCCGGCGAGCAGGCAGACGCTTACGCTGCACGCTATCCGCATATCCGTGTGATCCATCAGGCCAACGGCGGCGTGTCACGGGCGCGAAATGCCGGCCTGGCGATCGCGCGCGGTAAGTACGTCAGCTTTCCCGACGCCGATGACACCATGGATGCGACGATGTACCAGACGCTGACAGAAATGGCAGAGCGTGATGGACTTGATGCGGCACAGTGCAACGCCGAGTGGTATTTCAAAGCGAGCCAGCGTACCAGACCGCTTATTCCTCACGATCGTCTCACCAGCACCGCTGTGCTGAGCGGACCTGAGTGGCTGAACACCGCGCTCAGAACGCGGCGTTACATGCATGTTGTCTGGCTCGGCATCTATCGCCGTGAGCTGATTACGCGCTGCAATCTGCTGTTTGAGCCGGGACTGCATCATCAGGATATTCCCTGGACCACGGAATTTATGTTTAACGCCACGCGCGTGCGCTATACCGATCGTGTGCTCTATCGCTACTACATGCATGACGCTTCCATCAGCAACCGCAAACGCACCGGCCAGCGCAATGTAGAGTATCAGCGTCACTACCTGAAAATTGCGCGCATGCTGGAAGAGCTGAACCAGCGTTATCGCCGTCATATCCGCATTTATCCGATGTTTCACTACCAGATCACGCATGAAGCGCTCAGCGTCTGTCACGCTATCCGGCGCGAGCCTGAAGCGGATGCGCGGCAGGCGATGCTGGCGGATCTGTTCAGTACAGGCACGCATAAACGTATGCTGCGCAATGCGCGTGGCCTGAAACAGTGGTATCAGCTGCTGCTGTGGCTGAACCGCATTTATCGCTGGCGCCAGAAATAAGCACCACTGCTCGCTTTAACCCCTTTCGGGTTTGCCCTACAATCGGCTCACTGAATCCTGAGATCAATAAGTATGGCAAGCCCGATTCCAGCCCGGTTCACCCCACAATCTATTTTAGTGATCAAACTGCGCCATCATGGTGACATGCTGCTGACAACGCCTGTCATCAATGCGCTGCGCGCGCGTTATCCTGATGCACATATCGATGTGCTGCTCTATAAAGAAACCCGGCCGATGCTGGAAGCGCATCCGGCAATTCGCCAGCTGCATATTATCGATCGCAGCTGGAAAAAAGAGGGCAGCCTGCAGAAACTGCGCCATGAACTGGCGCTCCTCTCCGCCGTTCGCGCCTGCCGCTACGATCTGGTGATCAACCTCGCCGACCAGTGGCGCAGCGCCATTATTACCGGCCTGTCAGGTGCTGCGGTGCGCATTGGCTTTGCCTATCGCAAACGCGACAACGCCCTCTGGCGCTGGTGCCACAATCAGCGCGTCTCCACCACCCGGCATCATCAGCTGCATACGGTTGAACAGAATATGAGCGCGCTGGCTCCGCTCGGAATCGACGTAACAAATGCAGTCGCATCGATGCATTTCAGCGAAGCCGATCGGCAGAAAGTAGATGCTTTGCTGGCGCAGCAGCAGATCGCCGGGCCATTTATTGTGCTGCAGCCTACGTCGCGCTGGGTATTTAAATGCTGGGACGATGAAAAGATGGCGCAGCTGATCGCGGCGCTCTCTGATGAAGGGCATACCCTGGTGCTGACGGCAGCACCGGATAAAAAAGAGCTGGCGATGATAGCGCATATTCAGTCGCTCTGCTCCACCTCACGCGTGGTATCCCTTGCCGGCCAGCTGTCGCTGCCGCAGCTGGCCGCGCTGATTGATGCGGCGCAGCTCTTTATTGGTGTCGACTCTGCGCCGATGCATATGGCAGCGGCGCTGGATACGCCCTGCCTGGCGCTGTTCGGGCCGACGAAGCTGCAGCACTGGCGCCCATGGGGCAATAATAACCGGGTGATCTGGGCAGGTGATTATGCGCCGCTGCCGTCGCCCGATTCGATCGATACCCGCACGGAGCAGCGCTATCTTTCCGCCATTCCGGTCGCCGATGTGCTAACCGCCGCAAGGAGCTATTTGCATGAATAAAATACGTCTGGCTATCGTCCGGCAGAAATATCGCCCGGACGGCGGAGCCGAACGCTTTATTTCACGCGCGCTGGAGGCGCTGGATAGCGAGCAGCTGGATCTCAATATCATTACCCGCAGTTGGCAGGGCACGCCCAATCCCGCCTGGCATCTGCATATCTGCAACCCGGCAAAGTTTGGCCGCATCTCCCGCGAGCGCGGTTTTGCACGTGCAGCGCGCGCCTGCTGGGAGCGGGAACAGTTTGACCTTGTTCAGAGTCACGAGCGCATCGCCGGGTGCGACATTTTTCGTGCCGGCGACGGTGTACATCGGGTCTGGTTAGAGCAGCGGGCGCGCATTGTTTCCCCGTGGCAGCGTCTGAGTGTAGCGCTCAGCCCCTACCATCGCTATGTGCTGCAGGCTGAAGCGGAGATGTTTAACGATCCGTCGCTCAAAGCGGTGATCTGCAACTCTGAGATGGTGAAGCGGGATATCCTGCGCTACTTCACGCTGGATGCCGGCAATATTCACGTGATCCACAATGCCATCGACAGCAAACGCTTTCAGCCCGCGACACCCAGCCTGCGCCATGCGGCGCGCCATCAGCTGCGGCTGCCGCAGGATGCGCACGTAATGATCTACGTCGGTTCCGGGTTTGAGCGCAAAGGGCTGAAAGCAGCAATTGAAGCGGTGGCGCAAACCGATCGCTATCTGATTGTGGTCGGTCAGGATAAACAGCTGTCGCGCTATCAGCAGCTGGCAAACCAGCTTAACTGTCTTGATCGCCTGCGCTTTGCCGGCGTTCAGCAGGATGTGCAGCCGTTCTATCACGCCGCCGATGCGCTGCTGCTGCCAACGCTGTACGATCCGTTTCCGAATGTGGTTCTGGAAGCCATGGCCTGCGGACTGGCGGTGATCACCAGCACCGGCTGCGGCGGCGCCGAGTTTATCCGCCAGGGTGAAGAGGGCTTTGTCTGCGACGCGCTGGATATCCGCGCGTTAAAAGAGGCCGTGCTGGCGGTGCCTGCCCTGTCAGACGACGATCGGATGGGCGCCGCCGCCCGCCGCCGGGTGGAACCTTACGGGCCTGAGCGGCTGGCCAATGCGCTGACCTCGCTCTACCAGCGCGTGCTGAACCCGCGCTGACGAAGTGATGTGAGCAGGCGGTGAATTTCTGATAGTATGCCGCCTTTCTCCGGTTTTTTGACGCGAATATGTCGTAACGATAACTATGACGACCCTGTATACCGCCCTGCTCTATCTGATTCAGCCATTTATCTGGCTGCGCCTGTGGCTGCGCGGTCGCAAAGCGCCGGCCTACCGTAAACGCTGGGCTGAACGATATGGCTACTGCACCGGCAAGGTAGAGCCGCACGGTATCGTGCTGCATTCAGTATCGGTAGGTGAAACGCTGGCTGCGGTACCGCTGGTGCGGGCGCTGCGCCATCGCTATCCGTCACTGCCCATCACCGTGACCACCATGACGCCCACCGGCTCAGAGCGCGCGCAGTCGGCATTTGGTAAAGATGTACACCATGTTTACCTGCCTTACGATCTGCCCGGTGCCATCAACCGGTTTCTGGATACGGTTGATCCGCGTCTGGTGATCATCATGGAAACCGAGCTGTGGCCAAATATCATTCGCATCCTGCACCAGCGCGAGATTCCGCTGGTCATCGCCAACGCCCGTCTCTCTGAGCGTTCCGCCCGCGGCTATAAAAAGCTGGGTGGCTTTATGCGCGATCTGCTGCAGAGCATCACGCTGATCGCGGCGCAGAACAGCGAAGATGGCGACCGCTTTCTCAGCCTGGGCCTGAAACGGTCGCACCTGGCGGTCACCGGCAGCCTGAAATTTGATATCTCCGTTACGCCAGAGCTGGCGGCCAGGGCCGTTACGCTGCGGCGTCAGTGGGCATCGCGCCGTCCGGTATGGATTGCCACCAGCACGCACGAAGGTGAAGAGGCCATCGTGCTGGATGCCCACCGCCAGCTGCTGCAGCAGTTTCCCGATCTGCTGCTGATCCTGGTGCCGCGTCATCCTGAACGCTTTAAGGATGCATGTCATCTGACGCAAAAACGCGGCTTTACGTTTATGCTGCGCAGCAGCGGTGCGGTTCCTTCCGCCACCACACAGGTCGTGGTTGGCGACACCATGGGTGAACTGATGCTGCTGTATGGCATTGCCGACCTCGCTTTTGTCGGCGGCAGCCTGGTTGAACGCGGCGGTCATAACCCGCTCGAACCTGCTGCTCATGCCATCCCGGTGCTGATGGGGCCGCACACCTGGAACTTCAAAGATATCTGCGCCAAATTGCAGCAGGCAGAGGGGCTGATCACGGTCAGTGACGCCGCTGCGCTGGAGAAAGAGGTCGCCAATCTGCTGCAGGATGATGACTATCGTCGCTATTATGGCCGTCACGCCGTTGAGGTTTTGCATCAGAATCAGGGCGCGCTGCAGCGCCTGCTGCAGCTGCTGGAGCCTCACCTGCCACCGCGAGCACACTAATTTATGTCACAACGCCAACGTCTTTCGGTCGTGATGATCGCCCGGAATGAAGCTGAACTGCTGCCTGACGCGCTGGCATCTGTTGCCTGGGCTGATGAAATCATCCTGCTTGATTCGGGTAGCAGTGACGCCACCGCAGAGATTGCCCGGGCGCAGGGCGCGCAGGTTTATGAAGCGCTGCCGTGGGCAGGCTATGGCAAACAGCGCCAGCGCGCGCAGGCATTCGCTACCGGAGAGATGATCCTGATGCTGGATGCTGACGAGCGCGTGACTCCGGCGCTGCGCCGCTCCATTGAGCAGGTGCTGTGCCAGCCGCCTTCTGCCACGGTTTATAGCCTTAGCCGCAGCAATTTTTTCCTCGGCCGTTTTATGCGTCACAGCGGCTGGTATCCGGATCGCGTAATGCGCCTCTATCCGCGCCACCTCAGCTATAACGACAATCTGGTGCATGAGTCGCTGGAGACGCAGGGCGCGCCCGTGGTGACGCTGCCTGGCGATCTGGCGCACCTCACCTGCCGCGATCTGATCGCGTTTCAGCGTAAGCAGATGAACTATGCCGAAGCCTGGGCGCAGGAGCGCTTTCAGCGCGGCAAGCGCTGCGGCCTGTTCGCCATTTTCTCCCATACGCTGGGGGCGTTTGCCAAAACACTGCTGCTGCGCGCCGGCTTTCTGGACGGAAAACAGGGCTGGATCCTGGCAGTGGTTAACGCGCAGTATACGTTCAATAAATATGCCGCGCTCTGGGCGCTGCACCATACTTCTGCACAAGGCCGCGTATGAGTACGAAAGCGATATATCCCGGCACGTTTGACCCGATGACGCTCGGACACCTTGATATCGTCACGCGCGCGGCCCGCATGTTTGATCGTCTGGTCGTGGCGATTGCTGCCAGCCCCGGTAAGAAACCGCTGTTTACGCTGGACGAACGCGTCGATTTAGCGCGTCAGGCCACCGCGCATCTGACTAACGTTGAGGTCGTGGGCTTTAATGAGCTGATGGCTGATTTTGCCCGGACGCAGCAGGCGAACGTACTGGTACGCGGCGTGCGGGCGGTGGCTGATTTTGAGTACGAATCACAGCTGGCACAGATGAACCGCCATCTGCTGCCCGCGCTGGAAACGGTATTTCTGCTGCCGTCGCAGGGCTTCTCATTTGTGTCGTCGTCGCTGGTAAAAGAGGTGGCGCGTCACGGCGGTGACGTGCAGGCATTCCTGCCTGCCGTCATTCATCAGGCGCTGCTGGCCAGACTGCAGCAGCCGTGATCAGTGCTGACAGTGCGGACACCAGAAGGTGCTGCGCTGTCCATGCCGGCCGCTGAGGATCGGCGTGCCGCAGGCGCGGCAGGGTTCGCCAGCGCGGCCATAGACCTGCAGCTGCTGAGCAAAATAGCCTGGCTTCCCGTCAGTCTGTAGAAAATCGCGCAGCGTGGTGCCTCCCTGCTCAATAGAGCGCAGCAGCACCGCTTTTATCGTGTCCACCAGCTGCGTCGCTTCCGCCTCGCTCAGGCTTCCCGCCGCCCGATCCGGCAGTATACCGGCGGTAAACAGCGACTCACTGGCGTAAATATTGCCCACCCCGACCACAATCTTATTGTCCATCAGCCACTGCTTGATGGCGGTACGCTTGCCGCGCGAGCGGGTAAACAGATAGTCGCTGCTGAAGGCGTCGCTGAGCGGCTCCGGTCCAAGATGGGCCAGCACGCTGCTGCCCGCCGGATCGGCGCTCCAGAGCCACGCACCAAAACGTCGCGGGTCGGTATAGCGCAGCACTTTGCCGTTACTCATGACCAGATCGACATGGTCATGCTTTTCTGCCGGCTGTTCACCGGGCAGAATGCGCAGGCTGCCGGACATGCCGAGATGAATGATGATCCAGCCATGGGGCAGCTCCAGCAGCAGATACTTTGCCCGCCGCTGCACGCTCAGGACCGGCTGATCGCTCAGCGCGTGGATTTCACTGGAAACCGGCCAGCGCAGGCGCCCATTGCGCACAATAGCGTGCAGAATGGTTTCCCCCACCAGGTGAGGCTCAATACCGCGTCGGCTGGTTTCTACCTCAGGTAATTCAGGCATCGCATCTCCTCAACGTGTTGACATAGCGCACAAACAAAAAACCCGGCCGGAGCCGGGTTTTTCGCAAGAACACCAAAATTACTTAATTTTGGCTTCTTTGTAGATCACGTGCTGACGTACAACCGGATCGAACTTTTTCAGTTCCAGTTTCTCAGGTTTAGTACGCTTGTTCTTCGTGGTGGTATAGAAGTGACCTGTACCAGCAGAGGAAACCAGCTTGATCTTCTCACGAATACCTTTAGCCATGATTCAGTTCCTTAGTACTTCTCACCACGGGCGCGGATTTCGGCCAGAACCGTATCGATGCCCTTTTTATCAATAACACGCATACCTTTAGCAGATACACGCAGAGTAACGAAGCGCTTCTCGCTCTCAACCCAGAAACGGTGAGAGTGCAGGTTCGGCAGGAAACGGCGTTTCGTCGCGTTCATTGCGTGGGAACGGTTGTTACCGGTCACCGGACGCTTTCCAGTTACCTGGCAGACTCGTGACATTTCTATTCTCCAAAAATCAAATCAGCTCGAGCTTTAAAAACATAGGTTTTGGCCGCCTCGTCAGGCCTTAGCCCGCCAGGCGAGTTCCATGTGAACCCGCTAAGCTGGCCCAAACGCCAAACCCGAGATTCTCAAAGGTGGCGTAGTATACGCCGCTCAGCTCAAGTGCTCAAGTCCCGAACAGATAAAGATCCCTCCGGATCGCGCAAAAACGCCGTATTTCTGCCCGATTGAGGCGTAAAACTATAGCCAGCCGCGCTCAGCGAATGAGGTAAACTCGCCGTGACCGATCACCAGATGGTCCAGCAGGCGAATACTCAGCAGCGCGCACGCCTGAGCAATTTTGGTGGTAATTTCCCGATCAGCGCGGCTCGGATCGGCGTGTCCCGAAGGGTGATTGTGCGCCAGAATCACCGCTGCGGCGTTGATTTTCAGCGCTTCCCGCACAATTTCGCGCGGATGAACCTCCACGCTGCTGATTGAGCCGGAAAACATCTTCTGTGCCTGCAGTACCCGATGCTGGTTATCAAGAAACAGCACCATGAAAATTTCCCGCTTCTCATGGGCCAGTACGCTTTGCAGATAGTGACGTGTGACCTGCGGATTCTCCATCACATTTTCACGCGCCAGCTGGCTGGCAAAAAAACGCCGTCCCAGCTCGGCTATCGCGTGCAGCTGGGTCAGCTTTGCCCGGCCAACGCCTTTAATCAGGCTCAGTTCTCGCTCGCTGGCGGTCATGATGCGATACAGTGAGCCAAACTCATTGAGCATCTGCCGCGCCAGCGCCATAACGCTGATGCCGTGCGTACCGGTGCGCAGAAAAATCGCCAGCAATTCGGCATCCTCCAGCGACTCTGCGCCCGCCTGTATCAGTTTTTCCCGTGGTGCCAGTTTCTTCATTACGCTACTCCCTGTGGCGGAGGATCAGAATGCGCGCTGGCGGTCAGCGATGCCAGTACTGCATTTCTCTTTTCAGAGATGCCTCGCAAAGGGCACGGTCGGTGAACAGGCGGCCGGACGGTTTTATGATAAAGTTGGCCTGTCTGCTGCGCCGGGCGCGGCATCATGCGTTAAGTAGAGGCAAACAACATGACTGGATTAGCCGGGAAAAAAATTCTGCTGGGCGTCAGCGGCGGTATCGCTGCCTATAAAGCGCCGGAGCTGGTGCGACGTCTGCGCGATCGCGGCGCCGAGGTGCGCGTAATGATGACCTCCGCAGCCCGGGCCTTTATTACCCCGCTCAGCCTGCAGGCGGTCTCCGGCTATCCGGTGTTTGATGACCTGCTCGATCCCGCTGCCGAAGCCGCGATGGGTCATATTGAGCTGGCTAAATGGGCTGACCTGATTGTACTGGCTCCCGCCTCGGCTGATTTAATCGCCCGCATTACCGCCGGGATGGCCAACGATCTGGTAACTACCGCCTGTCTCGCCAGCGACGCGCCGCTGGCGCTGGTACCGGCGATGAATCAGCAGATGTACCGCGCCGCCATCACGCAGGAGAACCTGCAGCGCCTGCAGCAGCGCGGCGTCATGATCTGGGGACCGGATAGCGGCAGCCAGGCGTGCGGTGACACAGGACCAGGCCGTATGCTCGATCCGCTGGCGATTGTGGCACATGCGCTTCAGTGGGCCGAGCCAGTCCGCGATCTGCAGCATCTCAGTATCATGATTACCGCGGGTCCGACCCGCGAAGCGCTGGATCCGGTGCGCTATATCAGCAACCACAGCTCAGGCAAAATGGGCTACGCGATAGCAGCCGCCGCGGCCCGACGCGGTGCCCGCGTCACGCTGGTCTCCGGTCCGGTCACGCTGGCCGCCCCCGCCGGCGTGCAGCGTATCGACGTGACAACCGCGCTGGAGATGCAGGCGGCGGTGATGGCGCAGATCGGCCAGCAGCATATCTTTATTGCCAGTGCCGCCGTGGCGGACTATCGCGCGGCAACCGTTGCAGCTGAAAAAATGAAAAAACAGGGTGACGACGATAACGTCACGCTGCAGCTGGTGAAGAACCCGGATATTGTCGCCGGCGTGGCGGCACTGCAGGAAAATCGTCCCTACGTAGTGGGATTTGCCGCCGAAACCCGGAATGTGGAAGAATACGCGCGGCAAAAACGCGTACGGAAAAATCTGGATCTGATTTGCGCTAACGATGTCGCGCAGGCGGGTCAGGGTTTCAACAGCGACACCAATGCGCTTCACCTTTTCTGGCAGGAGGGAGAAAAACGCTTACCGCTCAGCGATAAGTCGCTCCTTGGCCAACAGTTAATAGACGAGATAGTCAGCCGTTATGATGAAAAAAATAGACGTTAAAATTCTTGATGCGCGCGTTGGCAGCGACTTTCCGCTGCCCGCTTACGCCACCTCTGGCTCTGCAGGTCTCGACTTACGCGCCTGCCTTGATGAGGCGCTGGAGATCGCGCCAGGTATGACTACCCTGGTGCCAACCGGCCTCGCCATCCATATCGCTGACCCGACGCTGGCCGCGGTGATCCTGCCGCGCTCCGGCCTGGGTCACAAGCACGGTATCGTGCTCGGTAATCTGGTCGGCCTGATCGATTCTGACTACCAGGGACAGCTTATGGTTTCAGTCTGGAACCGCGGTCAGGAGCACTTTACCCTGCAGCCGGGCGATCGTCTGGCGCAGCTGGTGTTTGTGCCGGTGGTACAGGCGGAATTTAACCTGGTCGAAGATTTTGATACCAGCGATCGCGGTGCAGGCGGTTTTGGCCACTCTGGCCGTCAGTAAGTTACCACTCTTCATTTAGCCATCTTGTTAACGCATGTCGCTGCAGGTAATTACCTGCGGCAGACAGGCAGGTATTGCCTGTATTTAATGAATTTCAGGGGTGTTGAAGGTCATGGCAGAGAAAAAAGTCGCGAAAAGGAACCGTCGCGAAGAGATTTTGCAGACGCTGGCGCAGATGCTGGAGTCAGGGGATGGCACCCAGCGAATTACCACCGCCCGGCTGGCCGCTAACGTAGGCGTTTCCGAGGCGGCCCTCTACCGCCACTTCCCCAGTAAAACACGGATGTTTGACAGTCTGATTGAGTTTATCGAAGAGAGTCTGATTACCCGCATCAATCTGATCCTGAATGACGAAAAAGAGACCACGACACGATTGCGTCTGATTGTGCAGCTTATCCTGGGATTTGGTGAGCGTAATCCGGGGCTGACGCGTATTCTGACCGGCCACGCGCTGATGTTTGAACAGGATCGCCTGCAGGGACGTATTAACCAGCTGTTTGAGCGCATTGAAACGCAGATGCGTCAGGTGATGCGCGAAAAGAAAATCCGCGACGGAGAGGGATTCCGGACAGATGAAGCCCTGCTGGCCAGCCAGCTGCTGGCGTTTTGTGAAGGCCTGCTGTCGCGCTTTGTCCGTTCTGAGTTTCGCTACAGTCCGACCGCGGAGTTTGACAGCCGCTGGCCGCTGATAGCCGCGCAGCTGATTTAATCTCTTGCCTGCCGGGCCAGGCGTGTACCAGCGCGCCTGCTGCGGCCGTCACTGATGGCGGCCGCAGTGCGGTTTCAGATACCGTATTCGTTACGGTAAGCGCGGACCTTCGCCAGATGGTCTGCCATCTCCGGCTTCTCAGCCAGATAATCAATCAGATCGCTCAGGGTAATAATGGCGGTGACCGTACAGTGATAGTCGCGCTCGACTTCCTGAATCGCTGATATCTCCCCGCGCCCGCGCTCCTGGCGATCGAGTGAAATCAGGACGCCAGCCAGCGTGGCATGATGCGCGCTGATAATCTCCATCGATTCGCGAATCGCCGTACCGGCGGTGATCACATCATCAACCAGCATCACTTTGCCTTCCAGCGGACTGCCCACCAGCAAACCGCCTTCACCGTGATCTTTTGCTTCTTTACGGTTAAAGCAGTAGGGCACGTCGCGATCGTGATGGTCGGCCAGCGCTACAGCGGTGGTCGTGGCGATGGGAATACCTTTATACGCCGGGCCAAACAGCAGGTCGAAACTGACACCGCCGTCAACCAGCGCCTGCGCATAGAAACGCCCCAGCAGGGCCAGATCGCGTCCGCTGTTAAACAGGCCGGCATTAAAAAAGTAGGGGCTTTTTCGTCCCGACTTCAGGGTAAACTCACCAAATTTCAGCACCCCTTTATTCAGGGCAAATTCAATAAACTGACGCTGCCAGGCTTTCATCTCTCACTCCTCAAATAAAGAAAAGGCGACCCGGAGGTCGCCTTAGTACATCAACTGGATAGCGCAGCCTTCTGCGCCTGAATCAACTGTTCAATCCCGCCTCGCGCCAGCGCCAGCAGTGTTAACAGCTCCTCGTGGCTGAACGGCTCGCCTTCTGCGGTACCCTGCACCTCAATCATGCGGCCATCTTCCATCATCACCACGTTCATATCCGTTTCCGCTGCGGAATCTTCAACATACTCCAGATCGCACAGCGCCTCGCTGCCAACGATACCGACGGAGATAGCGGCTACCATGCCTTTCAGCGGGCTGCTCTTCAGTTTACCTGCGGCAACCAGCGCATTCAGCGCATCCGCCAGCGCCACGCAGGCGCCGGTGATTGACGCGGTACGCGTGCCGCCGTCCGCCTGAATTACATCGCAATCCAGCGTGATGGTGTATTCACCCAGCGCGGCGAGGTCGACCGCAGCACGCAGCGAGCGGGCAATCAGACGCTGGATCTCCAGCGTACGGCCACCCTGCTTGCCTTTGGCCGCTTCGCGCGCCATGCGGCTGTGGGTTGAACGCGGCAGCATGCCATATTCTGCGGTTACCCAGCCCTGACCTTTACCCTTAAGGAAACGCGGCA
Source organism: Pantoea sp. M_9 (assembly GCF_008631385.1). Taxonomy (NCBI): domain Bacteria; kingdom Pseudomonadati; phylum Pseudomonadota; class Gammaproteobacteria; order Enterobacterales; family Erwiniaceae; genus Pantoea; species Pantoea sp. M_9. The sequence goes on from NZ_VWUF01000011.1 coordinate 76,831, forward strand.
CGCCTTCTTCGACGGTCGCGGTGCAGAGCACTTTGGTTTCACCAAATTCAACCAGAACCGAGCCTTCGGCGTGTCTGGTGTAGTGACGGGTAAGGGTAACGGGGCGCACTTCAGAAGTGCTACGGCCTGCAGGACGCATAGGTTCTCTCCGGCTTGCTTGAGTTTGGCTGCGCATTATACGGATTTCAGCCGCAGCTGTCCCGCGCGCGTGGGGCAGATCGACGATTCTCTTTCTGCTCAACGGACAGCAGCGCAGACCAGCGTATCGATGCGGGTGGTTATTTTGGCGTTAAAGCGCGTACGATACCGGTCGCGCGCGCGCTCAATCACGGCAGAAAAGGCGACATCTGGCGGATAGAGCAGCACCACAACCCGGCGCGCTTCTCCCTTTCCTGTGGCGTCATAGCTTGTCAGCGTATCGCCAAAGTGCGGCATCAGCTCCTCACGCAGAAACGGCTGCCATTCCCGCTCCGGTACTGCACTCAGCCACAGCGTGGTCTGCATCATCATCTCTCCGGCACCACACAGCGCCACCGGTGCGTTGTGCTGCGGGATCGGCTGCAGGCGCGCGGGTGCAGTCTGGCATCCGGCCAGCAGCAGCAGTGCCACAAAGCTGCAAACAGATTTATACGCAGTACGAAACAGATCGGACATCATCATCGCCGGGTAATATGCTCGCTCAGGATCAGTGGGCCTGCTCTAAACATAGCAGCGTTTTGCTATCCCTATCCCGCCGCACCGCACGCCGCTATAATGCGCAGAACATTCCCTGAAAGAGTACAAGCTTATGATCCGCAGTATGACCGCTTACGCCCGTCGCGAAGCCAAAGGCAGCTGGGGCAGCGCGACCTGGGAACTGCGCTCGGTGAACCAGCGCTATCTGGAAACCTATATTCGCCTGCCGGAACAGTTCCGCGGCCTGGAGCCGGTGATCCGCGAGCGCATCCGCACCCGCCTGACGCGCGGCAAAATTGAGTGCCATCTGCGTTTTGATGCCGATCCGGGCGCGCAGGGCGAGCTGCAACTGAACGAAGCGCTGGCAAAACAGCTGGTGCAGGCCGCCAACTGGGTAAAAATGCAGAGCGATGAGGGTGCCATCAATCCGCTGGATATTCTGCGCTGGCCGGGCGTAATGTCAGCACCGGAGCAGGATCTGGACGCCATTAATGCTGAATTGCTGACGGCGCTGGATGGCGCACTGGATGACTTTATCGAAGCGCGTGAAAGTGAAGGTAACGCGCTGAAGAGTCTGATTGAGCAGCGTCTTGCCGGCGTGTCGCAGGAAGTCAGCAAAGTACGTGCGCAGATGCCGGACGTGCTGAAATGGCAGCGCGAACGCCTGGTGACCCGGCTGGAAGAGGCGGAAGTTCAGCTGGAGAATAATCGTCTGGAGCAGGAGCTGGTCATGATGGCCCAGCGCGTTGACGTGGCGGAAGAGCTGGATCGCCTCGACGCGCATGTAAAAGAGACCTACAACATCCTGAAGAAGAAGGAAGCGGTCGGCCGTCGCCTCGACTTTATGATGCAGGAGTTTAACCGCGAGTCGAACACCTTAGCCTCTAAATCGATCAATGCAGATATCACCGCTGCAGCCATTGAGCTGAAGGTTCTGATTGAGCAGATGCGCGAGCAGATTCAGAACATCGAATAACGTTCCATCTGCCAGCCTTAGCGGCATCTCTGCCTGAGCCCGCAGCAGCGGGTTCAGGCAGCAATTCTTCAGGTAGACTATTTTTTTGGTTTTGCAATGTAAGCATTGTGCGTTCAATGATGTACAGCTGTGTCTGCTGCTGACCTGTCCTGACATATCTGCGGTATCTTCAGCGTTAACCCTTCTGATTTATCTGATTGATTTTGCTGACTTAATAGAAAAATCATCTCTCCTGCAGCCGGTAATGTCCCGGGTTCCATAAATTCCATCAATCCTAAAGACACTAAAGTTAGCAGAATTCCTAAGGCACTATTTGCTAAAGTGCCGGTCGTAATTACTACAGTTGTACCGCACCAGGAACCATGGACCGACTTCTTAGCGCGTTACATTTACTCTACCTATGAAGGTGCTATGAAGAAAACCGGACAGTTTCGCTCCACACTGCTGCATCCCCGTTACTGGTTTACCTGGTTCGGTCTGGCCGTGCTCTGGCTGCTGGTGCAGCTTCCCTATCCCGTTCTGATCCGCCTCGGGGCAACCGCGGGCAAGCTCTCGCGCCACTTCCTCAAGCGGCGCGAACGCATCACCCGTCGCAATATTGAACTCTGCTTCCCGCATATTAATGAAGAAGAGAAAGAGGTCATGATTGCCGGCAACTTTGAGTCGCTCGGCATGGCGCTGGCAGAAACCGGTATTGCATGGTTCTGGTCAGATGCGCGGGTTCGTCGTCTGTTTGATGTCAGCGGTATTGCTAACCTGCAGAATGCGCAGAATCAGCAGCGCGGCGTGATGGTTATCGGCGTGCACTTTATGTCGCTGGAGCTGGGCGGCCGTATTACCGGTCTCTGTCAGCCAATGATGGCCATGTATCGTCCGCATAACAATCAGGCGATGGAGTGGGCGCAGACCAAAGGTCGTATGCGTTCCAATAAAGCGATGATTGACCGTCGCGATCTGCGCGGCATGGTGCAGGCCCTGAAGCAGGGCGAAGCCGTCTGGTTTGCACCCGATCAGGATTACGGTCCGAAAGGCAGCGTATTTGCACCGCTGTTTGCGGTAGAGAAAGCGGCAACCACGAATGGCACCTTTGTGCTGTCGCGTCTTGCGCGGCCCGCAATGCTGACGATTGTCCTGATCCGCAATCCGGATAAAACCGGTTACCAGCTCATTATTCAGCCGGAACTGGAAGGCTATCCGCATGAAGATGAAGCCGCTGCCGCTGCCTATATGAACAGAGTGATTGAAAAAGAGATCCTGCGCGCGCCGGAGCAGTACCTGTGGCTGCATCGCCGTTTCAAAACGCGTCCGCCAGGTGAAGCCTCTCTTTACGTCTGATCTGCGCAATAGCGGTCCGCATGCATTTTCTCTTTCGTGCGCACTGCCGCTCCGGTAATCAGGCTACACCCGCTGGCAGCATCCGCTGCCGGCTGCCCTGCCCCCTCACGTAACAGTCATCCTCCTGCCGGCAGCGCGGCTTTGCCGGCAATAGCGCAAAAAACCTCTGCTGCACCACACTTTTTCCGTTGCGTCATAGGCAGCCCGGTCAGCTTCCGATAGGGTAAGTTCATTATGAATGACACTGCCTCAGGAGGCATTATGCTGCCCTCACAGACTCTCACGCTTACCGTGCCGCGTAACTGGCTGGATCTGTATGAAACCATCTGGCAACCCACCTGTTTTGCAAAATGGGTAAGCGATCTGAACGGCGCAACGCTGGTGCAGGAGGGACAATACTGGCGGGCAAGGCGCGGAGAGAATTCGCTGAAACTGCGTTTTACGCCGCATAATCCGTTTGGCGTTATGGACTACTGGACAGATAACGGCAGCGGTAAAGAGCGCTACATGCCGATGCGCGTGATTGCTAATGGCCAGGGGGCTGAACTTGTGGCCGTGCTCTACTGTCAGCCTTTTACTTCCGATGCGCACTTCGTGCAGGAAGTGGCGGCCCTGCGCGCCGACATGGAAAGATTACTTTATCTTTTAACTCACTAGAATCAAACGCTTACATAAATCCTGATTTCCCAGCCATCGCTGGGCGCAATTACAAAAAAAATTGCATTTTTTTTGCGCAGTACTCCTTAACTGTTTCGTGGTTTTTTCCCTGATTTCAGCACCGTACCCCCAGCCAGGCTAAAGCGTTGTTAACAGGAAAATTCCTGGCTGACGGCATGACGCAATCTTGTAAAGGCATTGATATAAAGGGATATTTATGTCATTCAGAGGTCAGGCGCTGAGAGAAATAAGACAATTTCCTGAAAAGATTAATTAGTCAGAAACATCACTGCTTAACTATTTTAATGCATAGTCTGAAACCATTAATTTCTAAAGTTTGTTTATAGGAATTTTCTCATGGTGTTAAATTAAATAAAAAACTGTATAACGTATTCACACACAGCAAGACTTAATAATAAAAACAGGGAAAAACATGGATCGCTCAACTTATCCTTTGTTGTCAGAAAAAGAATTTGTTGAGATTGCCAGAAGGATGCTGGCCGGGGATTATAATAATATAAAAGGATTTTATAACGATCTCACGGATTTCCTCCGTACCGGAGGAGATACCGTGCAGACAAAAGAAATAATAAACGCCTGCGGTATTGCGCTATTTTCAGAACACCATTTGCTGCAGTGTATTTATAAATGGCAAAACCTGAAAGGTATCTCAGGATTGCGTCAGGATGTGCTGCACTAAGGTGCAGGGCATGCCGCTTCTGCTCTGTACAACTCCTTAACTGTAATGGTACATGTACCATAATGAGCATACTGTGGCGATACGTGAAAGAGAGCTGTCCAGCGCCAAATGGTCGCTTCTCTCTTCAGCAAAAATTATTGGCATTGGCGTTTTACAATTGACGCTGCTGGCGCAGACCTTGCAGGCGAATGAATTAAACCTGCTGGTTATCGCCATACTGGCTCTGCTGGTTATCGATACACTTGCCGATCGCGGCTTTAATAATAAAATTATTCGCAAAATAAGCTTTAATAATAGCGAAATGTCCGTTCTTTACTGGGGAAGTATTTTTACCGGCTTATTTATTTTTGCAGCATTGTTTATTGGTAGTGACATTTATAGTGCTATAGCACAGCAGCCGCAGCTTGCGGTTATGCTGGAGATGATGTCGGTAATATTTATTATTATCCCGCAGGGGCAGCACTACCGGGCTATCCTGCAGCGGGAAAAGCAGTTTACGCGTATCGCTTTTATCGAGATCACCTCGGTAGCAGCGGGCCTGGCGGCAACACTCTTTACGGTGTGGCTGATGCCGTCAGCACTATGCGCGGTCTGGGGATACCTTGCGCTGGTCTCCGTCAGAATGCTGCTCTGTTGCTACTACGGCCGCGCCTGGTTCCAGCCTGCGTACCGTTTTAGCCTGAAAGAATTCGCCAGCGTGCGAGCAAGAAACGGATAATAACAACAAGTCTGTATGGTGGGCTCTGGGCATCTGTCCGATGCGTTCGCGTGCTGGTTAACAGCACGCTTTTTTCTTTTCTGCGCTGCAGGTAATTTAATCGATTCTCGTCTGAAAACAGGCTTCCCCGCATCATATTTTTTTATCATAAATATTGACGCATTTTGTTTCTCCCCTTTCCCGCCTGCCTTTTCCTAATCATCACATTACCTATTCTAATCTGACGCTGTTCAGTTGAAAAAATCTCAGTAGTCTCTGTGTCGCGGAGGCTTTAGCCTTGCCGGCCAGACTGCTGGAGCCCCCCATGCTATTAACTGTTCTCTACCTTATCGGCATCACCGCTGAAGCGATGACCGGCGCGCTGGCTGCAGGCCGACGCAAAATGGATCTGTTTGGCGTTATTATTATCGCCTCTGTCACCGCGATCGGAGGCGGCTCGGTGCGCGACATTCTGCTGGGTCACTACCCGCTCGGCTGGGTGAAGCATCCGGAATACATCATGATTGTTGCGGCGGCAGCCGTGGTCACCACTTTTGTTGCACCGCTGATGAATCACCTGCGCAAAGTGTTTCTGGTACTTGATGCGCTGGGCCTGGTAGTGTTCTCCATTATTGGTGCGCAGGTCGCGCTGGATTCCGGCCACGCGGCGATCATCGCCGCAATTGCTGCGGTCATCACCGGCGTATTTGGCGGCGTGCTGCGCGATATGTTCTGCAACCGCATTCCGCTGGTGTTCCAGAAAGAGCTGTATGCCGGTATCGCCTTCGCATCTGGCTGGATCTATATCCTGCTGCTGAAAACCTCGCTGGCGCATGAAGCGGTAGTCATTATCACCCTGCTGTTCGGTTTTACTGCCCGCCTGCTCGCCCTGCGTTTCCGTCTCGGCCTGCCGGTCTTCAACTATCCCCATCCTGAACACTGAGGGAGCAGCCGGAATGCCCTGCTGCTGCAGAAACGCGATCAGCTCACGCAGCTGAGGCGTCTGCAGCATGGTGACCAGCCGCTGCGCCAGCACGTCGCCAACCCCCGGCAGCTGCTGCCAGTCCGCCCCGGTGCGCGCCAGCAGCGCCTCCCACTGCGTATCCGGCAGGGATGCAAGTGCCTGACGCGGCAGCGGCAGACCCAGCGCCGCGATCCAGCGACGCAGCGGCTGCTGACGCGTCAGCCTGAAACTGAGCCAGATACGCTGCGCCCGTGCCGGCGATATGCCCTCTGCTGCAGCAATCTGCTCTGGCGTCAGCGTCAGCCATGAAAACAGATGCGTCAGCGCACCGTGCTGTACCAGGCGCTGCCAGCTGCTGCGCTGCATACCGGTAATATCGAGTACGGTTTTCTGGCTCAGCCCGCTCAGGCGGGAAAGAAACTGCGCACGACAGGCAGGCGTAATATGCAGACAGCTGGTGGCGTGGAAATCATCACTGGCGGGCGGTTCCGGATAGTGGCGTTCTGCCACCCGCCAGATCACCCGCTCCAGACGCGGGATCCCCAGCCCGGCCAGCGTCAGCGTGACCTGATCGCCGGCTATCACATCCAGCGCGCGCCAGCGTGCAACAGAGCCGATGCTGATACGCCGGATGGTTTTATCCTCTGCCTGCACCGGCTGCAGGTTCAGCACCACCGCAACTTTTCCGGTGCGGCCAACGGAAAACGTAACGGCACGCACTTCGCTGCTGACTTCGGCAGGCTGATATTTCCATGCGGCGGACCAGCTTCCCTGCCCTGGCTGCCAGTCTCTGCCGGCAGCAGAAGGCGTAGCGTGGATCACCACGCCATCGGTGGCAAACGGCAGCGCGGCGCGAAACCAGCGCTCGCGCCACGCGGCAACCTCTTCTTCATCGCTGACCGGCTGGCTCCACTGCCGGGCAAGATCAAAGCCCCAGCGCGACAACTGCGTAAGTTTTTCCGTCATCTCCGGGGGGCCGTCCGGCCACGCCCAGATAAACAGCCCGGTGCGTTTCAGCAGCGGACCGATTTCGCGCCGCATCATCGCGCCGGCTATCTGCGCCCGCGAACTGGCTCCGCCATCGCGCGCCTGCTGGTGATCGGTCATCTGCAGAAACAGCTCTCCCTGCAGGACAACCTCCGCCAGCGAGGTCTCAATCCGCTGCGGAATAGCCGGAATATGTGCGGCTTTGTCGCGCCACTCCTCACCGCGCACGCCATCGCCACGGCTGATAAGCGACGTCAGCCTGCCGTGACGATAGACCAGCGTGACGGCCACGCCATCGACCTTAGGCTGGACCCAGAGCGCGGATTTATGCTGCATCCAGTAAGCGACCGCCAGCCTGTCGCGCAGCTTGCGCACCCCGGTATGCGCAACCGGATGTGGCGCGCCACGGCTTGCCGGCAGCGCGGTTTCATGTACCGGTTCGCCGGGTGCAAAGCAGCGCTGCCACTGCTGCAGCCGGGAAAGCAGACTGTCATAGTCATCATCGCTGACCGGCGACGCCCCCTGCTGGTAGTAAACGTTGTCCCAGTGACGCAGCTGCTCCTGCAGGCGCGTTATCTCCTGCTGCGCCCGCACCGGCGACCAGACGGGGCACAGCGCTTTTCCCCGGCTTTCTGCATTCAGCAGGCAGAGACCTAACCACAGCCATCGTTTCATTGCCGCTCTCCTTTTTGCTGATTGAAGCGTGCGGCGGTGGTCATAGCCAGTAGCCTGCGCAGAGTATGGAATCGCGCTCGCGCACAAATCTGACGTTTTACTCTCTGTTACCGCGTGGTTTGCGCCTGTTCGCAGAAAAGAATTGCCTTACCTGCGCGGCAAACGCTGCGTGGCGGCCCCAACCCGTGTATACTGTGCAGGAAATCGACTCCGCTCTTTACTCAATTCAAGATAACCATGGCTCAAGGCACGCTTTATATTGTTTCCGCCCCCAGCGGCGCGGGTAAATCCAGCCTGATTCAGGCGCTGTTAAAGACACAACCGCTCTACGACACGCAGGTGTCGGTATCGCACACCACCCGCGACATGCGGCCTGGCGAAGCGCATGGTGAGCACTACTTTTTTGTTTCCAAAACTGAATTTAAAAGCATGATTGCTGAGGATGCGTTCCTCGAGCATGCCGAAGTGTTTGGCAACTATTACGGTACATCCCGTGCCGCGATTGAGCAGGTTCTGGCCACCGGCGTGGATGTCTTTCTGGATATCGACTGGCAGGGCGCGCAGCAGATCCGCAGCAGAATGCCTGCAGCACGCAGTATTTTTGTCCTGCCGCCGTCAACCGAAGAGCTGGATCGCCGTCTGCGCGGCCGTGGTCAGGATAGCGAAGAGGTTATCGCCCGTCGCATGGCGCAGGCCGTGGCGGAAATGAGCCACTATGCTGAATACGATTACCTGATTGTTAATGATGATTTCGATCTGGCGCTGTCCGATCTGAAAACCATTATTCGCGCAGAACGTCTGCGTATGGGACGCCAGAAAGCGCGTCATGATGCTTTAATCAGCAAACTATTGGCAGTCTGAATTCAGTTTCAGTATTATGCCCAGTCATTTCTTCATCATCTGTGGAGTAGCACACCTATGGCACGCGTAACCGTTCAGGACGCAGTAGAGAAAATTGGTAACCGTTTTGACCTGGTGTTGGTCGCTGCACGTCGTGCACGTCAGATGCAGGTAGGCGGCAAGGACCCGCTGGTTCCGGAAGAGAACGATAAAGCCACCGTTATCGCCCTGCGCGAAATCGAAGAAGGCCTGATCACCAACCAGATTCTGGATGTGCGTGATCGTCAGGAACAGCAAGAGCAGGAAGCCGCTGAGTTGCAAGCCGTTACCGCTATCGCTGAAGGTCGTCGTTAACCGCACTCTGCAGGTCAACCTTGTATCTGTTTGAAAGCCTCAATCAGCTGATTGAAAAATACTTGCCTGAGGAGCAAATCAAGCGCCTCAAGCAAGCCTACCTTGTCGCACGTGATGCTCACGAGGGACAGACTCGCTCCAGCGGTGAGCCCTACATCACTCATCCTGTTGCCGTGGCCTGCATTCTGGCCGAGATGAAACTCGACCATGAAACGCTGATGGCCGCGCTGCTTCATGATGTGATCGAAGATACACCTGCCACCTACCAGGACATGGAACAGCTGTTTGGCAAGAGCGTGGCTGAACTGGTGGAAGGCGTATCCAAGCTCGACAAGCTGAAGTTCCGCGACAAGAAAGAAGCGCAGGCTGAAAACTTCCGCAAAATGATCATGGCGATGGTGCAGGATATCCGCGTCATTCTGATCAAGCTGGCTGACCGTACGCATAATATGCGCACGCTGGGCGCCCTGCGTCCGGATAAAAAACGCCGCATTGCGCTGGAGACGCTGGAGATTTACAGCCCGCTGGCGCACCGTCTTGGTATTCATCATCTGAAAACAGAGCTGGAAGAGCTGGGATTTGAAGCGCTCTACCCTAATCGTTTTCGGGTGATCAAAGAGGTGGTAAAAGCGGCGCGCGGTAATCGTAAAGAGATGATTCAGAAGATCCTGTCAGAAATTGACGGGCGTCTGCTGGAGGCGGGCATTCCCTGCCGCGTCAGCGGACGTGAAAAGCATCTTTACTCGATCTACCGCAAAATGCACCTCAAAGAGCAGCGTTTTCACTCGATCATGGATATCTACGCATTCCGCGTGGTGGTGAAAGATCTCGATACCTGCTATCGCGTGCTGGGTCAGATGCACAGCCTGTATAAACCGCGTCCCGGCCGCGTCAAAGATTATATCGCTATCCCCAAAGCCAACGGCTATCAATCCCTGCACACGTCCATGATTGGCCCGCACGGCGTGCCGGTTGAAGTGCAGATCCGTACCGAAGATATGGATCAGATGGCAGAGATGGGGGTGGCAGCCCACTGGGCCTATAAAGAAGCGGGCGAAAGCGGCACGACCGCACAAATCCGCGCTCAGCGATGGCTGCAGAGCCTGCTGGAGCTGCAGCAAAGCGCCGGCAGCTCGTTTGAATTTATCGAAAGTGTTAAATCCGATCTGTTCCCGGATGAAATCTACGTATTTACGCCGGAAGGCCGCATCGTTGAGCTGCCTGCGGGTGCGACGCCGGTCGATTTCGCCTACGCGGTACATACCGACATTGGCCACGCCTGCGTGGGTGCACGCGTCGATCGCCAGCCCTATCCGCTGTCACAGCCGCTCACCAGCGGACAGACAATCGAGATTATCACCGCGCCTGGCGCACGCCCGAACGCTGCCTGGCTCAACTTTGTGGTCAGCTCAAAAGCGCGCGCCAAGATCCGTCAGCTGCTGAAAAACCTCAAGCGTGAAGATTCCGTTAACCTCGGGCGTCGTCTGCTGAGCCATGCGCTGGGCGGCAGTAAAAAGCTGGCTGAGATACCGGCAGAAAACGTGCAGCTGGAGCTGGAGCGTATGAAGCTCGCCAGCATGGACGATCTGCTGGCTGAAATTGGTCTGGGCAACGCCATGAGCGTGGTCGTGGCGAAAAACCTGCTGCAGTCCGCTGCGGATGCGGCGCAGAGCAGCAAGCGCAGCAAAAAACTGCCGATCAAAGGCGCGGATGGCGTACTGATCACTTTCGCCAAGTGCTGCCGTCCTATTCCCGGCGACCCGATTGTCGCACACGTCAGCCCTGGTAAGGGTCTGGTCGTGCACCATGAATCGTGCCGTAATATCCGTGGCTATCAGAAAGAGCCCGAGAAGTTTATGGCGGTAGAGTGGGATAAGGTAACCGATCAGGAATTCGTGGCGGAGATTAAGGTGGATATGTTTAACCACCAGGGTGCGCTGGCGAACCTGACCGCCGCCATTAACACGGCGGGATCGAATATTCAGAGCCTGAATACCGAAGAGCGCGATGGCCGCGTCTACAGCGCCTTTATCCGTCTGACTGCTAACGACCGCGTCCATCTGGCAAACATCATGCGCAAAATTCGCGTGATGCCGGATGTGATTAAAGTCCACCGTAACCGTAATTAATGCATGAATGCTCAACGTTTTGCCCGAATTCAGGAAATGCTGGCGCTGCGTCAGCACGATCTCACCGTCTGCATGGAGCAGGTGCACAAGCCGCACAATGTCTCTGCGGTGATCCGCACGGCAGACGCAGTGGGCATTCATGAGGTTCACGCCGTCTGGCCCAGCGTGCGGATGCGCACGATGGTTTCGGCCTCCGCAGGCAGCAACAGCTGGGTAAAAGTTAAAACCCATACGCATATTACGGAAGCGGTACGCCATCTGAAAGATCGCGGCATGCAGGTGCTCGCCACCCACCTTTCAGACAAGGCGGTCGACTTTCGCGCTATCGATTACACCCGCCCGACCTGCATTCTGATGGGTCAGGAAAAAACCGGCATCACCGCCGACGCGCTGGCGCTGGCTGACCAGGATATTATTATTCCGATGGTAGGTATGGTGCAGTCGCTAAATGTCTCTGTGGCCTCGGCGCTGATTCTGTATGAAGCGCAGCGCCAGCGACAGAATGCCGGCATGTATCAGCGTAAGCACAGCCTGCTGGATGAAGAAGAGCAGCAGCGTCTGCTGTTTGAAGGCGGCTATCCGGTTCTCGCCCGCGTGGCGAAGCAGAAAGGCCTGCCCTATCCGCAGATCAACATGCAGGGCGGTATCGATGCTGATGCCAGCTGGTGGTCCGCCATGCAAGCCACGGGTCGGAAATGAAAGGCCGGCTGCTGGATGCCATACCGCTCAGTACCCTGACCGGCGTCGGCGCCAGCCAGGCCGCTAAGCTGGCCAGACTCGGCCTGTTTACTATCCAGGATCTGCTGCTGCATCTGCCCCTGCGCTACGAAGATCGCACTCAGCTCTACAAAATTAACGATCTGCTGCCTGGTATCTGGGCCACCATCGAAGGCGAGGTGCTGAACAGCGAAGTCACCTTTGGTCGCCGCCGCATGCTGGTATGCCAGATTGGCGACGGCAGCGGGATTGCCACTCTGCGCTTTTTTAACTTTACCGCCGGCATGAAAAACAGCCTGGCGCCCGGTCGCCGCGTCACCGCTTATGGTGAGATCAAGCGCGGACAGCGCGGCGCTGAAATTATCCATCCTGAATATCGCGTTCAGGGTGAGCAGGGCGGCGTTGAGCTGCAGGAAACCCTGACGCCGGTCTATCCCACCACGGAAGGGATACGTCAGGCCACGCTGCGCAACCTTACTGACCAGGCGCTGACTCTCCTGGAGAGCTGTGCCATCGCTGAGCTGCTGCCGTCAGAGCTGAGCGGCGGGCTGATCAGCCTGCCTGATGCGCTGCGCACGCTGCACCGGCCGCCGCCCGATCTCCGGCTCAGCGAGCTGGAAACCGGCCGCCATCCGGCACAGAAACGATTAATTCTTGAAGAGCTGCTGGCGCATAATCTCAGCATGCTGGCCGTACGCGCGGGCGCACAGCGTCATCATGCGCTGCCGCTGCCACCCTGCCATACGCTGGTGGACAAGCTGCTGGCCGCGCTGCCTTTCTCTCCGACCGGCGCACAGCAGCGCGTGGTAAAGGAGATTGAGCGCGATCTGGCTAATGACTATCCGATGCTGCGCCTGGTACAGGGCGATGTTGGCTCCGGTAAAACGCTGGTGGCGGCTCTGGCAGCGCTTAACGTCATTGCCCACGGCAAACAGGTGGCGCTTATGGCACCGACTGAACTGCTGGCCGAGCAGCACGCTGCAAATTTCCGTCAGTGGTTTGCGCCGCTCGGCATCGAGGTTGGCTGGCTCGCCGGCAAGCAGAAAGGCAAAGCGCGCGAAGCGCAGCAGGCGGCGATCGCCAGCGGTCAGGTGGCGATGGTGGTGGGCACGCACGCGCTGTTTCAGGAGCAGGTGAAGTTCAGCGGCATGGCGCTGGTGATTATTGATGAGCAGCACCGCTTTGGTGTGCATCAGCGGCTGGCGCTGTGGGAAAAAGGAGAAGAGCAGGGTTTTCATCCGCATCAGCTGATTATGACCGCGACACCCATTCCGCGTACGCTGGCGATGACCGCCTACGCCGATCTCGACACCTCGACTATTGATGAGCTGCCGCCGGGCCGCACGCCGGTCACAACGGTTGCCATTCCGGACACGCGCCGCAGCGAGATTATTGAACGCGTAAAAAGCGCCTGTCTGGAGGGACGTCAGGCCTACTGGGTCTGCACCCTGATTGATGAATCGGAGGTGCTGGAAGCGCAGGCCGCGGAAGCGACCTGGCAGGAGCTGAGCGTGGCACTACCCGATCTGCGTACCGGCCTGGTGCACGGTCGTATGAAGCCTGCTGAGAAGCAGGCGGTAATGGCCGCGTTCAAAGCGAACGAGATCCAGCTGCTTATCGCCACTACCGTTATTGAGGTTGGCGTGGATGTCCCTAACGCCAGCCTGATGATCATCGAAAACCCGGAGCGGCTTGGCCTGGCACAGCTGCATCAGCTGCGCGGGCGCGTCGGACGCGGCGCTGTCGCCTCACACTGCGTGCTGCTTTATAAAGCCCCGCTGAGCAAAACGGCTCAGCGTCGCCTGCAGGTACTGCGCGACAGCAACGATGGCTTTGTGATTGCGCAGCACGATCTGGAAATTCGCGGTCCCGGCGAGCTGCTGGGCACGCGGCAGACCGGCAACGCTGAATTCAGGGTCGCTGACCTGCTGCGCGATCAGGCCATGATCCCCGAAGTGCAGCGCGTAGCGCGTCATATCCATCAATATTACCCCGAACAGGCACAGGCGCTGATTGAACGCTGGCTGCCGGAAACTGAACGCTACAGCCACGCCTAGAGGCCGGTTCCAGGCGCGCCCTGCTCGCCCGCTGAAAAATTGTCCAGCCGGTCATCAGCCGCAGCGATGCAAACGATTGCTTTCAGCGGGCAACCGTTTAAAATCGCCACTTTGCTGTTACTGAGAGCCTGTCATGTCTGTTAATCGTGCCGAACCCCTTTCGCCCGCCAGTGCGTCTGCCACGACAAAAAGCGAACTGATTTATCGTCTTGAGGATCGCCCGCCGCTACCGCAGACGCTGTTTGCCGCCTGTCAGCACCTGCTGGCGATGTTTGTCGCCGTGATCACCCCGGCGCTGCTGATCTGCCAGGCGCTGGGGCTGCCGGCACAGGATACGCAGCACATCATCAGTATGTCGCTGTTTGCCTCCGGCGTGGCGTCGCTGCTGCAGATTAAAACCTGGGGACCGGTGGGCTCAGGGCTGCTGTCGATTCAGGGCACCAGCTTTAACTTTGTCACGCCGCTGATTATGGGCGGTATGGCGCTGAAGAATGGTGGCGCGGATGTGCCCACCATGATGGCAGCGCTGTTTGGCACGCTGATGGTCGCCTCCTGTACCGAAATGCTGCTGTCGCGCGTGCTGCATCTTGCACGCCGGATTATTACGCCGCTGGTGTCGGGCATCGTGGTGATGATTATCGGTCTCTCGCTGATTCAGGTCGGACTGACCTCAATTGGCGGCGGCTTTGCTGCTATGAACGATCACAGCTTTGGCGCGCCTGATAATCTGCTGCTGGCAGGTGCCGTGCTGCTGGTGATTATTCTGCTTAACCGTCAGCGCAACCCCTATCTGCGTGTGGCATCGCTGGTGATCGCGATGGCGGTGGGTTATGCACTGGCGTGGGGACTGGATATGCTGCCGGAGAGCGCGGCACCGGTAGAGCAGCCGCTGCTGGCTGTGCCTTCACCGCTCTATTACGGGCTGGGTTTTGACTGGAATCTGCTGATCCCGCTGATGCTGGTCTTTATGGTTACTTCGCTGGAGACCATCGGTGATATCACCGCCACCTCTGACGTTTCAGAACAGCCGGTCAGCGGCCCGCTCTATATGAAGCGTCTGAAAGGAGGCGTGCTGGCAAACGGCCTGAACTCCTGCGTCTCTGCCCTGTTTAACACCTTTCCCAACTCCTGTTTTGGTCAGAACAACGGTGTGATCCAGCTGACCGGCGTGGCCAGCCGCTATGTAGGCTTTGTGGTGGCGCTGATGCTGGTGGTTCTCGGGCTGTTTCCGGCGGTCAGCGGCTTTGTTCAGCATATTCCGGAACCGGTGCTGGGCGGTGCCACTATCGTAATGTTCGGCACCATCGCCGCTTCCGGCGTGCGCATTGTCTCCCGCGAGCCGCTTAATCGCCGCGCTATCATGATCATTGCGCTGTCGCTGGCGGTCGGACTCGGTGTCTCTCAGCAGCCGCTGATTCTGCAGTTTGCGCCAGAATGGCTGAAAACGCTGCTCTCTTCCGGTATTGCTGCCGGCGGTATTACCGCGATCGTGCTTAATCTTATTTTCCCGCAGGAAAAATAGCGCAGCAGGCAGGCGTCCGCCTGCCTGCTATTTATCCGCATTTTTCGCCAGACGGTTGAGCTGTAACGGTAATTCAGGCATAACAACCACTGACCGGACAACGATCGCGATGGATGAATGCAATGAAATTCCTGGGCAAGTTTTTCCTTACTCTATTACTGCTGATTCTGCTGCTGCTGGTGATCGGTTATGTACTGGTGCAGACACAGTGGGGCGCCGGCTGGTTTAGCCGCTGGGTAAGTGATAAAACTGCGTGGCATCTCTCCGTCAGTAAAATTGAGCACAACTTCTCTTCCCCTTCGCATATCGTGCTGGATAATTTCAGTTTTGGTCACGATGGCCAGCCTGCGGTTGTCGTGGCTAAACGCATCGATCTTGGCCTGGCGATGGTGCAGTTCAGCGACTGGCTTCATTTTGACAGCATTGAAATTCATGAAGGGGAGATCAATCTCGCCAATCAGACGCCATCCACCATGCTACCCGTTCAGGCCAACCGCCTGCAGCTGCGAAATGTGCGCCTCGAAAGCCCGCGCACGACGCTGCCGCTCTCTGCCCGCGGCGTTAATGGCGGTATCGTTCCATGGAAACCTGTGCCTGCCGATATGCTGGGCAGTGACGCGCAGTTTCAGATAAGCGCTGCGCAGCTGACGCTGAACGGTCTGGCTGGTGATAACGTCCTGCTGCAGGGCAACGTGGCGCAGCGCCGTCTGCAGCTGACCACGATAGGTGCGGATATCGCCCGGGGATCGGTAACCGGTCGGGCGGAGCGTGACGACCAGGGCAACTGGAGCATTGATCAGCTGCGCCTGAATGATATCCGTCTGCAGACCAGCCAGTCGCTGCATGATTTCCTGCGCCCGCTGCTGACGGCTCCTGCAGTCACGATTAACCGTCTGGATGTCACCGACGCCCGACTGCAGGGACCGGACTGGGCGGTCACCGATCTCGATCTTACGCTGCGGGGCATTACCCTGCGCAACGGCGACTGGCAGAGTAACGAAGGCTACCTGGCGATGAATGCCGGCAACTTTATTAATGGCAGCCTGGCGCTGGATGATCCTATCGTTAACGCAGAGTTCTCGCCTGAAGGCGTCAGACTTACGCAGTTCAGCTCCCGCTGGGTTAACGGTATCCTGCGCGCCAGCGGCAGCTGGACGCGCAGCAACCGGCAGCTGACGCTGGACGATCTGGCCGTGGCCGGACTGGAGTATACGCTGCCGCAGAACTGGCGCGAGCGCTGGCAGGCTACCCTGCCCGCCTGGCTTGACAGCGTGCTGGTGAAGCACGCCACCGCCAATCGTAACCTGATCATCGATATCAACCCGGCGTTTCCTTTCCAGATGACGGCGCTGGACGGCTCTGCGGACAATCTGCTGCTGGCGCGCGCACATCAGTGGGGGATCTGGTCGGGCAAAGCGAGTCTTAACGCGGCAGAAGCGACCTTTAACCGTACCGATCTGCGTCATCCCTCGATAGCGCTGACGGCAGATGAGCAGCAAATCCAGATAACAGAAATGAGCGCCTTTAACGGCAATGGACTGCTGGAGGCGACGGCAACGGTAGGCCAGAGCGCCGAACGTCCGCTGACGCTGAGCCTGAAGGGCCAGGCGGTGCCGGTCAACGTGCTGGAAAACTGGGGCTGGCCAGCGCTGACGCAGAGCGGCGACAGTAATCTGCAGCTGCAGCTTAAGGGGTCACTGCGCGCCGGTACATCACTGCGTCCGGGCATTACGGCGGACCTTTCCGTTACCACCGACGCCGGCTCGCTGCAGCAAAGCATGCGTAACGGGCAGACAGAGTAAGAACGGCAGGCCGATCGCGTTGTTACTGCGCGATCGGCTGCGCCAGCCTCAGTTTATCAGCGCGCCGGAGCCACCCGCTTCGAGTGGACCATGCTGGTCCGCAGGCAGCACGATATAGACACCCTCAAATACTGCACCCGGCTCCTCATTACCGTACAGCTCAACCTCCAGCTGCACGCGCGCCTTGCGCCCGCGTGCGAGGCGGTCGAGATCGCCGCTCAGCGAGCCGAGATCGGCGGTGGCGCCGGGCCGTCCGCTGATCGGTTTGCTGTAGCGGATATGCGCATCCGCCAGAATAATCGTCCCGCCCAGATGACGTTCGCGCAGCAGCAGCCAGATCAGCCCCCAGCCGGTCAGCGTGGCCAGTGAAAAGAGACTGCCGGCAAACAGCGTATGGTGCGGGTTTTGGTTGCCGGTTTCCGGCATGGTGGTAACAAATTTCTGCCCGGTATATTGCAGGATGCGCACGCCCATCTTCTCACTCAGCGGAATATGCTCATACCACGCCTGCTGGAGCTGGCCGCACCAGTCGGCGCGATGCAGAATATCATCCAGCGTCACCACCGGTTTGATCATCAGAAAATGGCGCACCGGCGTGGTCTGCGGCGCGGTGATTTCACCCTGGTTGATAAAACCCAGCTTGGCAAAAAACTCCACGGCGTCTTCGCGCGCGCTGCAGGTTACGCGCTTGGCACCTTCCTGTCGCGCGACGGACTCCAGCGTCATCGCCACCAGCGTCCCAAGCCCCTTGCCCTGCACCGACGGATGCACAGCCAGAAAGCGAATAGCGGCTTCATTCTCTGCATTAATATAGAGGCGGCCTGCGGCAACTGGCTTGCCCTGCTCATCCACCACCATCTGATGGTGCGCCAGCGCGTCCCAGGCATCCCGTTCTGAACCCTGCGGCTGGCGCAGCGGCTTGCGCAGCATTTCCCAGCGAAACTGGTAATACATGTCCAGCTCTTCGGCCGTCTGAGGCACTCGAAGATGATACATAAAATGATTCTCCCGTTCGGAGCCAGCGTGGCCGATCGCCTGCCGCCCGGCTGCCGATCTCACACCTGCAACCAGAAAGTGACCGGACCGTCGTTAACCAGTGAAACCTGCATATCGGCCGCAAAGCGACCGCTGGCGGTTGTGATGCCGCTGGCCCGGCAGCAGTCGCTGAAGACGTTATAGAGCCGTTCCGCTTCCGCCGGTGCGGCACCACCGGAAAATGAGGGACGCATGCCCTTACGGGTATCTGCCGCCAGCGTAAACTGCGAAACCACCAGCACGCTGCCGCCAGCCTGGTGCACATTCAGATTCATTTTGTCATTCTCGTCACCGAAAACACGGTAGCCGAGCACTTTATCGCAGAGCCGCCGGGCTTTTTGATCGTCATCCTCTTTTTCCACGCCCAGCAGCACCAGCAGCCCGGCGCCAATCTCACCAATGATCTGGTTGTCGACCGCCACGCTGGCGGCACTGACGCGCTGAATTAATGCAATCATGTTTCCTCACGGGATGATTCATGTTCCTGCTGCTTTAGCTGGCGATAGTCATTCAGGGTGACGGTGACTTCCGCTCCCAGCAAAACAATACACCACGTCCAGTAGACCCACAGAAACAGGATCGGGATAACGGCCAGTACGCCGTAAATTAACTGATACGAAGGAAACATCGTAACATAGAGCGCAAAGCCTTTTTTGCCCAGCTCAAACAGCAGGCCTGCCACTACCGCCCCGGTAAGCGCATCGCGCCCCGGCACGCGCCGCGTTGGCACCACGCTGTAAAGCAGCCAGAACGCCAGAATGGAGAGCACCAGCGGGAAGATGCGCAGCGCCTGATCGATCAGGCTGGTGACGCCAGTGACATTGACCCAGCGCAGCGACAGCAGATAGGAGCTGATCGCCAGGCTGGCGCCAGCCAGCAGCGGACCGAGCGTCAGGATCATCCAGTAAACGGCAAATGAATAGATCATCGGACGCGGCGAATTGCTGCGCCAGATGGCGTTCAGCGCGCTGTCAACGGAGTGCATCAGCAGCAGCGCTGTGACAATCAGCCCTACCGCGCCCACCGCCGTCATTTTATTTACGTTCGCGACAAACTGGTCAAGGTAGCGCTGGATCACGTCGCCGGCTGCCGGCATAAAGTTGGTAAAGATAAAATTCTTGAGCTGTACGCTGATGTCGGAAAAAACCGGAAACGCGGCAAACAGCGCGAAGATCACCGCCACCAGCGGCACCAGCGCCAGCAGGGAGACGTAGGCAAGATTACCCGCCTGCGTGGTCATGTTATCTTCGTCGATGCGCCGCCACAGCAGCTTCAGCCACAAAAAAAATGCATGCGCCCGATGGCGCAGAGTGTCAGCCATCACATTTACCCACGCGCTGCGAACCAGTCCGGCAGGGTTTTGTGATCCTCCACCAGCACGCTTTCGATTCTCAGCGCGCGCGCCGCATCGATATTCGCCTGATTGTCATCAAAGAAGAGGGCCTGATCCGCCGTGTAACCCTCCTGCGCCAGCACATGGCTGAAAATCCGCGCTTCCGGTTTACGCATGCCGAGGTCCTGCGACATATAGACGCGATCGGCAGCCTGCTGCACTTCCGGATAGTGCGTCGGCCAGAATTCGAAATGCAGCTGGTTGGTGTTGGAAAGGATCACCACGCGCTCGCCGCGGGCGCGAAGCTGGTTCATGATCGCCAGCGTCTCCGGGCGAACGCCGACAAACACGGCCTGCCAGCCGGCGGTGAACTGCTCATAGCTCAGGGCAATGTCGAGCTGCTCGCAAAGGCGTTCAGCAAATTCCGGGTCGCTGATTTCACCCCGTTCATGTTGTTCAAACGCTTCATCCATGCTGAAGCGACTCTGCAGCGTGGCCAGCGGCACGCGGCCTAAATCACTCCAGACGCCCAGTACGCGATTGAAGTCGATATCAACAATCACGTTACCCAAATCAAAGATGTACAGCATGACGCCTCTCCTCTGTGCTTCCGGGATCATTCACTCTAGCGGCAAAAAGCGTAGCTGAACAGGGAGCATTCGGGGAAAAAGGCGGGCAACAGAAACAAAAAAGCCCCGCAGTGCGGGGCCTGATAACAGAACGTATCGTTTACTCTTTACCGCCGCGAGACGCGCGTTTGCGATCGTTCTCGGTCAGGTGACGTTTACGGATACGGACTGACTGTGGCGTGACTTCAACCAGTTCATCATCATCGATGAACTCGATCGCCTGCTCCAGCGTCATTTTCTGTGGCGGAACCAGCGTCGTTGCCTCATCGGTACCTGACGCACGCATGTTGGTCAGTTTCTTACCGGTCAGGCAGTTTACCGTCAGGTCGTTAGAGCGGCTGTGAATACCGATGATCTGGCCTTCATAAACCTCTGCACCGTGACCCAGGAACAGCTTACCGCGATCCTGCAGACCAAACAGAGCAAACGCAACGGCTTTACCCTGACCGTTAGAGATCAGAACGCCGTTCTGACGCTGACCAACTTCGCCCGGACGCACGTCGTCGTAGTGGCTGAAAGTCGAGTAGAGCAGACCGGTACCGGAGGTCATGGTCATGAATTCGTTACGGAAGCCGATCAGACCACGGCTTGGGATCACGTAGTCGAGACGTACGCGGCCTTTGCCATCCGGATCCATGTTTTTCATGTCGCCTTTACGCTCACCCATCGCCTGCATCACTGAGCCCTGGTGGGTCTCTTCGATATCGAGGGTAACGTTCTCAAACGGCTCCTGCTTGCGGCCTTCATGCTCACGGAAGATAACTTTCGGACGGGATACCGCCAGCTCAAAGCCTTCACGACGCATGTTTTCGATCAGAACAGAAAGGTGCAGCTCACCACGACCTGATACGCGGAACGCATCAGCGTCTTCGGTCTCTTCAACGCGCAGTGCAACGTTGTGTACCAGCTCTTTGTTCAGGCGATCCAGGATCTGACGTGAAGTAACGTATTTACCTTCTTTACCGCAGAACGGTGAGGTGTTGACGTTAAAGAACATGGTCACGGTAGGCTCATCCACGCTCAGCGCCGGCAGCGCCTCTACATTCTGCGTGTCGCAGATGGTATCGGAGATGTTCAGCTCACCCAGACCAGTAACGGCAATGATGTCGCCCGCTTCTGCCAGATCGCTGTCAATACGCTCCAGACCCAGATGCGTCAGCACTTTACCCACTTTCGCGTTGCGGGTTTTGCCTTCGCTGTCAATCACAGTAACCTGCTGGTTCGGCTTGATTTTACCGCGCTTGATGCGGCCGATACCGATAACGCCCAGGTAGTTGTTGTAGTCCAGCTGAGAGATCTGCATCTGCAGCGGCGCATCAGCTTCAACCTGCGGCGGAGAAACGCGATCGACGATGGCCTGATACAGCGGAGTCATATCCTCAGCCATATCGGTGTGGTCCAGACCTGCAATACCATTCAGCGCTGACGCGTAAATGATAGGGAAGTCCAGCTGCTCGTCAGTTGCGTCGAGGTTAACGAACAGGTCAAATACCTGGTCTACAACCCAGTCAGGACGCGCGCCTGGACGGTCAATTTTGTTGATAACAACAATGGGTTTCAGACCGTGAGCAAAGGCTTTCTTGGTTACGAAGCGGGTTTGCGGCATAGGGCCATCCATCGCATCAACAACCAGCAGCACCGAATCCACCATGGACATGACGCGCTCTACTTCACCACCGAAGTCGGCGTGTCCCGGGGTATCAACGATGTTGATACGGTAGTCGTTCCATTTGATGGCGGTGTTTTTTGCGAGGATGGTAATTCCACGCTCTTTTTCCAAATCATTGGAATCCATCACACGTTCAGTCGCTTCGGTACGAGCGTCAAAAGTACCAGACTGTTGCAGCAGTTTGTCGACCAGGGTGGTTTTTCCATGGTCAACGTGCGCGATGATGGCGATGTTACGCAAATTTTCGATCACAGCTTTGCCTCAGGCATTATAGAAATAACGCGGTATTGTACACGGATTAAGCGGAATACTGAACATGATCACAGTTTTCCCGACAATATTCTCGCGCTGCTGGTTTTTAGCACCATTAGCGGTGCAAATATCTGCACTCTGCTGGCTTTATGCACCATTTTAGTGCCACCAGCGCACCGTTTTGCACCATAATAAAGCAATGCGTCTGTTCTGGTGCAGCTGCTGATGCAATGCAGCGCGCTGCACAGCGCCATTTATCGCGCTTAAAAAAAGTTGGCACAGAATTCGCTTTATCTTTTTTAAGTGCAAACGACAGTGGCCTGATGGCTGAATAGCTTGCCGGGATCTTAGTCAGGGGTGGTCAGTAGTCGTGACACATTCCAGGCATTTTGAGTTCTCTCACCACGACAACAGATGACCATTTCCAGGAGAGTTGAGTATGTCCGCTGAACACGTTCTCTCGATGATGAACGAGCATGAAGTTAAGTTCGTCGATCTGCGTTTTACCGATACCAAAGGTAAAGAACAGCACGTCACCATTCCTGCTCATCAGGTTAACGCAGACTTCTTTGAAGAAGGCAAAATGTTCGATGGTTCATCCATCGGTGGCTGGAAAGGCATTAACGAATCAGACATGGTGCTGATGCCGGATGCCACCACTGCGGTAATGGACCCGTTCTTCGAAGATCCGACCCTCATCATCCGGTGTGACATCCTCGAACCAGGCACGCTGCAGGGTTACGATCGCGATCCGCGCTCCATCGCCAAGCGCGCTGAAGAGTACCTGCGCGCTTCCGGTATTGCTGACACCGTGCTGTTCGGACCTGAGCCAGAGTTCTTCCTGTTTGACGATATCCGTTTCGGTTCATCGACTTCAGGTTCACACGTTGCTATCGATGATATCGAAGCGTGCTGGAACACCGGCAAAGCGTACGAAGGCGGCAACAAAGGCCACCGTCCGGGTCTGAAAGGCGGCTACTTCCCGGTACCACCGGTTGACTCCTCTCAGGATATCCGTTCTGCCATGTGTCTGACCATGGAGCAGATGGGTCTGGTCGTAGAAGCACACCACCACGAAGTGGCTACGGCTGGTCAGAACGAAGTGGCAACCCGCTTCAACACCATGACCAAAAAAGCGGACGAAATTCAGATCTATAAGTATGTCGTGCACAACGTTGCGCACGCTTACGGCAAGACCGCAACCTTTATGCCAAAACCGATGTTTGGTGATAATGGCTCCGGTATGCACTGCCACATGTCGCTCTCTAAAGGTGGCGTAAACCTGTTCTCTGGCGATAAGTACGGCGGCCTCTCTGAAACCGCGCTGTTCTACATCGGCGGTGTGATTAAGCACGCTAAAGCGATTAACGCCCTGGCTAACCCAACCACCAACTCCTACAAGCGTCTGGTGCCGGGTTACGAAGCGCCGGTTATGCTCGCTTATTCCGCGCGTAACCGCTCAGCCTCTATCCGTATTCCGGTTGTTGCCAGCCCGAAAGCCCGCCGTATTGAAGCGCGCTTCCCGGATCCAGCGGCTAACCCATACCTGGCGTTTACTGCGCTGCTGATGGCTGGCCTCGACGGCATCATCAACAAAATCCATCCTGGCGATGCGATGGACAAAAACCTCTACGATCTGCCGCCAGAAGAAGAAGCGGAGATCCCGAAAGTAGCTGGTTCTCTGGAAGAGGCACTGAACGCGCTGAATGAAGATCGCGAGTTCCTGACCCGCGGCGGCGTATTCACTGATGACGCTATCGATGCTTATATCGAACTGCGCAAGCCAGATGTTGATCGCGTTCGCATGACGCCACACCCGGTTGAATTTGAACTCTACTACAGCGTTTAAATGGCCATTCACCTCTTTTGTCCGCCATGCCGGGCAAAAGAGGACAACGTTTTTTTGTTGCCGTGGAAACTTTAGCCCATCTCCGGATGGGTTTTTTTCACCGCAAAATTGCCGTTATCGGGGAGTTTTCCATCCCAAAACGCTATAGTGCACCCATTTGGTGCAGAGGATCGTGGTATGGTTGCTGGCTCACTGCCCGACGCGGGGCAGATTCTCAACTCCCTGATAAACAGTATTCTGCTGGTCGATGACGGGCTGGTGATCCACTATGCCAATCCGGCTGCGCAGCAGCTGCTGGCGCAGAGTTCGCGCAAGCTGTTCGGTACGCCGCTGCCGGAGCTGACCGGCTACTTTTCGCTGAATATTGACGTGATGCGCGAGAGCCTGGCCGCAGGCCAGGGCTTTACCGACAGCGAAGTCACGCTGGTGGTCGACGGACGCGCGCACATCATGTCGCTGACCGCGCAGCGTCTGCCGGACGGCCTGATCCTGCTGGAGATGGCGCCGATGGACAATCAGCGCCGGCTCAGCCAGGAGCAGATCCAGCATGCTCAGCAGGTTGCCGCACGCGATTTAGTGCGCGGCCTGGCGCATGAAATTAAAAACCCGCTTGGCGGCCTGCGCGGCGCGGCACAGCTGCTGTCGCGCGCGCTACCTGACCCGTCACTGAACGAATACACCAACGTTATCATTGAGCAGGCAGACCGGCTGCGCAATCTGGTCGATCGTCTGCTGGGCCCGCAGCAGCCAGGGCTGCACGTTACGCAGAGCATTCATCAGGTGGCGGAGCGCGTGGTCAAGCTGGTCTCGATGGAGCTGCCGGACAATATAACGCTGGTACGCGACTACGATCCCAGCCTGCCGGAGCTGCCGCACGATCCTGACCAGATTGAACAGGTGCTGCTTAACGTCGTACGCAATGCGCTGCAGGCGCTTGGCGCAGAGGGCGGGACCATCGTGCTGCGTACGCGTACCGCTTTTCAGCTGACGCTGCACGGCACGCGCTACCGGCTGGTGGCGCGTATTGATGTGGAAGATAACGGGCCGGGCATTCCGGCACAGCTGCAGGATACGCTGTTCTATCCCATGGTCAGCGGACGCGAAGGGGGTACCGGTCTCGGACTCTCTATCGCCCGCAGCCTGATCGATCAGCACTCCGGAAAAATTGAATTTAACAGTTGGCCAGGTCACACCGAGTTTTCGGTCTACCTGCCCATTCGCCAGTGAGGTTTCTATGCAACGAGGGATAGTCTGGATCGTCGATGACGATAGCTCCATCCGCTGGGTGCTTGAACGCGCGCTCACTGGAGCCGGTTTAAGCTGCGCGACGTTTGACAGCGCCAGTGAGGTGCTGGATGCACTCGCCAGCAAAACCCCGGACGTATTATTGTCAGATATTCGCATGCCGGGCATGGATGGCCTGGCGCTACTGAAGCAGATCAAGCAGCGTCACCCGATGCTGCCGGTCATCATTATGACGGCGCACTCCGATCTTGATGCCGCCGTCAGCGCCTATCAGCAGGGCGCGTTTGATTATCTGCCCAAGCCGTTTGATATTGATGAGGCGGTCGCGCTGGTCGAGCGCGCTATCAGCCACTATCAGGAGCAGCAGCAGCCGCGCAATCAGCCCGTCAGCGGCCCGACAACCGACATCATTGGCGAAGCGCCGGCGATGCAGGATGTGTTCCGTATTATTGGCCGTCTGTCGCGCTCCTCCATCAGCGTGCTGATTAACGGTGAGTCGGGAACCGGTAAAGAGCTGGTCGCGCATGCGCTGCACCGCCACAGCCCGCGCGCCAAGGCGCCTTTTATTGCGCTGAATATGGCGGCGATCCCGAAAGACCTGATTGAATCTGAGCTGTTCGGGCATGAAAAAGGCGCGTTTACCGGCGCCAATCAGATCCGCCAGGGGCGCTTTGAACAGGCTGATGGCGGCACGCTGTTTCTTGATGAGATTGGCGATATGCCGCTGGATGTACAGACGCGTCTGCTGCGCGTGCTGGCAGACGGTCAGTTCTATCGCGTGGGCGGCTACGCACCGGTAAAAGTGGACGTGCGCATTATTGCCGCCACGCATCAGAACCTTGAGCTGCGCGTGCAGGAAGGCAAATTCCGTGAGGATCTGTTCCACCGCCTTAACGTCATTCGCGTACATCTTCCGCCGCTGCGTGAGCGCCGCGAAGATATTCCGCGTCTGGCACGCTACTTCCTGCAGGTTGCCGCACGCGAGCTGGGCGTGGAAGCCAAAATCCTGCATCCGGAAACGGAAACGGCGCTGACCCGCCTGCACTGGTCGGGCAACGTGCGCCAGCTGGAGAACACCTGCCGCTGGCTGACGGTGATGGCCGCCGGTCAGGAAGTGCTGATTCAGGATCTGCCGCCGGAGCTATTTGAATCCGCCACGCCTGACAGCCCGGTGCAGTCGCTGCCGGACAGCTGGGCCACGCTGCTGGCGCAGTGGGCCGATCGCGCGCTGCGTTCCGGTCATCAGAACCTGTTATCTGAAGCGCAGCCGGAGATGGAGCGTACGCTGCTGACCACGGCGCTGCGTCATACTCAGGGGCATAAACAGGAAGCGGCACGCCTGCTCGGCTGGGGACGCAACACGCTGACGCGCAAACTCAAAGAGCTGGGCATGGAGTAACGCTGCGCAATCAGCGGCGTTTCTGCTGATTTTTTGCACGCACAGGCTGTACAGACCGTTACCGGTGAGTATGATATCCGCGGTAATCGGGAGAGAAGTATCATGCTGCAATCTGTCATGCTGACAATCGCGCATAATCTGGCAGCCATTGGCAGCGCGGTGGCCCATTCGCCGCAGACTGCGCTGGCTGCTGTGGTATGCGCCATTACGGCGAGCCTGTTCAGTTAATAGCAAGGGAGCCTATGCTCCCTTTGTTATTCAGATGATTCGGGAATAGTGCTGCTGGCGGCTTTTCTGCCGCAGGTAGCGGTCGAAACACATGCAGACAGAGCGGATCAGCAGACGGCCGCGTCCGGTCACCGTCAGACGCCGCCTCTCACAGCAAATCAGTCCCTCCGCCACCAGCGGAGCCAGCTGCGCCAGATCGTCGGCAAAATAGTCCTCAAACACAATCGGCCACTGCGCCTCCACGGCGGCAAAATCGAGCGTGAAATTGCAGATAAGCTGTTTAATCACCTCACGCCGCAGACGATCGTCCTCCGTCAGCGTTAATCCGCGCCATAGCGCGCTGCCCTGCTGCTCCACCCCGGCGTACCACTCATTCAGCGCTTTCCGGTTCTGCGCATAGCTGTCGCCCAGCATGCTGATGGCAGAGACGCCCAGCCCCAGCAGATCGCTCTCACCCTGCGTGGTGTAGCCCTGAAAATTGCGGTGCAGCAGGCCGCTGCGCTGCGCGATCGCCAGGTCATCATCCGGCCGGGCGAAGTGATCCATCCCGATAAACCGGTAACCTGCGGCGGTCAGTGTTGCAATGCTCTGCTGCAGGATCAGCAGCTTTTGCGCGCCGTCGGGCAGGTCTGCTGCTTTGATTTTGCGCTGCGCCGCAAACAGCGCCGGCATATGCGCATAACTGAACAGGCTCAGACGGTCGGGAGCGAGCGCGATCACCCGCTGCAGCGTCAGCGCAAACCGTTCCGCACTCTGCAGCGGCAGACCGTAGATCAGATCGAAACTGACCGAACGAAAACCCTGTTCACGCGCGCGCTCTACCAGCGCACCAATCGCCGCTTCATCCTGTATCCGGTTAATGCGCGCCTGTACCGCCCGGTCAAAATCCTGGATCCCGATGCTCAGACGGTTGAATCCTTCCGCCCGCAGATGATCGATCGTGGCCGGCGCGATCTCACGCGGATCGATTTCGATCGATATTTCAGCATCATCCGTTATTGCGAAGTGATGCCGCAGCAGCGCCATCAGCCGGCTTATCTGCGCTTCGTCAAGAAAGGTTGGCGTGCCGCCGCCCCAGTGCAGTTGCGTCACCCGGCGACCGGCAAACAGCGGAGCACGACAGGCAATCTCCTGCGCCAGCGCATTCAGATAGCGGTCAGCTTTGTGCCGCTGGCGCGTCACTAGTTTATTGCAGCCGCAGAAATAACACAGTTTGTGGCAGAACGGGATATGCACGTAAAGAGAGAGCGGCCGGTGAGGATAACGGGCAGCAGCCTGCTCAAAATCTGCGGCGCGAAAAGTTTCGCTGAATTCCGGCGCGGTGGGATAGGAGGTATAACGCGGGCCTGAGCCGCTGTATTTCTCAACCAGCTGCTGATCCCATTCTATCTGCTGCGCGGTCATGCTTACCTCTTTCGGTGGCGTGTGGTCCGGAAAGGTCGCGCAGAAGGGTCAGTGAAGCGGTGAAGAGAACGCCGCCGTAAACGCGACTTCAGGCGCGACAGGCGGCGTAGTTTAAACAATAACCAGAGGATATAACATGTGAGCAGCAGCGCTAAAATTGATCCAGGCCAAAACATTGTCGAATACCTGTTCAGCACGGCATGCGATACGGTGCATGCCGTCCGGTAACGGAATTACTGCCCTTTCAGCAGGCGCATCATATCTTCTTCAGCCTGCTCATCTTCGGCGTCATCATCCAGCGCGATCCCCAGCGTTTCCATCAGCTCATCGATGCGGTCCAGCGTCTCATCCAGCCACGCCTGGTCTTCACCGCTCAGCGTCTCGCCTTTTTCCAGGCGATCGAGCAGCGTGTCGAGACGTTCGTCGTTCTCCAGCTTCGCCAGCTCCTCTTCAGGCGTCAGGCGTACTTTCTGCGCTTTCACTTTGGGCTGAGGTGCCGCTTTTTTCACGGGCTGCGTTTTGCCGTCAGCCACCAGCGCCACCGGTTTTTTGCTGCCAACGCGGGCATCGCTGCTTTTTTTAGTCTGTGCGCTGCCGCTGCTCTGCGCCGTCGGGCTGGTGCGGCTGCCCGATTTATGGCCGCTGTGCTTTTTATCGCGTTTACGATCGCGCGCTTCCTGATTCAGTTCTTCACGCGATTTACGTTTGGCTTTAGCAGCGGGTTTGCCACGCTGGGCGGGTGCAGGTTGCTTCATGATGTCCGGTCTCAGTGATGCCTAGTGAGTTCAGTATAGAATTGCGGCGAAATCTAGCAGAAAGCAGACAAAGAAAAAAGGCGATAGCTTTTGCTATCGCCTTATTTCGCACCTTCGTACGAAGGAAACTCTGAATAAATCCTTTACGGCTCTCAACGTCCCGGTCGCTCCGTCGCCATATCGCTCCTGCGAGTAATCCCTGTCCATTCCCGATTCCTGCCTGAATCGTACTCCTGCCATGCTCCTGGTCTTCCGGACACTCCTGAGCGCATCATCCTGATGGGTGCTGCCTTGCACTGACACCAAATGTAGACGAAAGTGCCAAATCAACAAGTAAGATCTCGCTCTTTTTTAGAGAGAAATGAGTAAAATCATGCGCAACCATCTGTATTTTAGCGATAAAAAAATATTGAACTTTTTATATTTAAGCTAAAACTGGCAGCAGAAATCGGCGATCTCTTACACGATTTGTCGGGGCTACGGCTGTCGGGTACTTTTGCGTCATAACAGGTATAATCAGCGCCATTAGTCCGTATCTATCAGCTGGAGTCTATTTTGTCTGCTTTGAATTATCACATCACCCACTTCATGCTCAGTGCGCCAGATATCCGTCATCTGCCGGCCGACACGGGTATTGAAGTAGCCTTTGCCGGGCGCTCAAATGCAGGCAAATCCAGTGCGCTTAATACCCTGACCAACCAGAAAAGTCTGGCGCGCACCAGTAAAACACCAGGGCGCACCCAGCTTATCAACCTGTTTGAAGTGGTTGAAGGGAAACGTCTGGTGGATCTGCCCGGCTACGGCTATGCCGAAGTGCCTGAGGAGATGAAACGTAAATGGCAGCGTGCGCTGGCAGAGTATCTGCAGAAGCGGCAGGCGCTGAAAGGGCTGGTGGTGCTGATGGATATTCGCCATCCGCTTAAAGATCTCGATCAGCAGATGATTGAGTGGGCCGTAAGCAGCAATATTCCGGTACTGGTGCTGCTGACCAAAGCGGACAAACTCGCCTCTGGTGCACGTAAAGCGCAGCTCAACATGGTGCGTGAAGCCGCGCTGGGCTTTATGGGCGACGTGCAGGTTGAGATGTTCTCTTCGCTGAAAAAACTGGGCGTGGACAAGGTGCGCCAGAAACTGGATACCTGGTTCAGCGAACTTGAGCCGGCCCGTGAAGGCGACGCAGATAACCAGCCGGCTGAGTAACGGCAGCGTTGCCGGGTGAAAAAAGCCCAATAAAAAACGCCCCAGTCATAACTGACTGGGGCGGCTAAATATTCAGCCAAATCCGATTACGTGAAGTAAAAGGTCTGAAAGATAGAACATCTTACCTCTGTACCCTACGCGACGAACTTTACCTGATTTTTTCTGGCCGACAAAGGATTTTTTGTGATCCAATTTCAGCTTTTGACATAATTTTTACCAGCTCCGTCACACTTTCGCACAGCGGCTGTAGTTTAATTTCCAGAAAAATGTTTAACAGGCAGCGAGTTAGATCAGTGCGCCTGATCCCAGTTATCACCGACACCCACTTCCACCAGCAACGGTACATCCAGCGACATACTGCTCTCCATCAGCTGACGGATTTTCTCGCTGGCGCTCTCTACCGCGTCTTTGTGGATCTCAAATACCAGTTCATCGTGTACCTGCATGATCATCTTCACATCATCACTGTTCTGCTGCTGCAGCCAGCCATCCACGGCAATCATCGCCCGCTTGATGATATCCGCTGCAGTTCCCTGCATCGGCGCATTAATGGCCGCCCGCTCAGCGGCTTTGCGGCGGATAGCGTTGCTGGATTTGATATCCGGCAGCCACAGACGACGCCCGTCCAGCGTCTCTACGTAACCTTTAGACGCCGCCTGATCGCGGGTCTTTTCCATGTAGCGCAGTACGCCCGGATAGCGTTCAAAGTAGAGATCCATATATTTCTTCGCTTCACCGGCACCGATGTTCAGCTGACGCGAGAGGCCAAACGCACTCATGCCGTAAATCAGGCCAAAGTTAATCGCTTTGGCGCTGCGGCGCTGCTCAGCTGAGACCTTTTCCAGCGGGGAACCAAATACTTCCGCTGCCGTGGCGCGGTGAATATCTTCCCCCTGCGCAAAGGCCTCCAGCAGACCTTTATCCTGTGACAGATGCGCCATGATGCGCAGCTCAATCTGAGAATAGTCCGCAGCAACAATGCGTTTATCTGTACCGGCGATAAAGGCCTGACGGATCCGGCGCCCTTCTTCGTTGCGAACCGGAATGTTCTGCAGGTTCGGATCGGTTGAGGAGAGCCGGCCGGTCGCCGTGACCGCCTGATGATAAGAGGTGTGAACGCGTCCTGAGACCGGATTGATCATCTGCGGCAGTTTATCGGTATAGGTAGATTTCAGCTTCGACAGCCCGCGATGTTCCAGAATGACTTTTGGCAGCGGATAATCAAGCGCCAGCTCGGCCAGCACCTCTTCACTGGTTGAGGGCGCACCGCCCGGTGTCTTTTTCGTGGGCTTGATGCCCTGCTTTTCAAACAGGATGGTCTGCAGCTGTTTGGTGGAAGAGAGGTTAAACGGCTCTCCCGCCAGTTCATGCGCCTTCAGTTCCAGCTCAGAGAGGCGGGTCGTCAGCTCCTGCGAATGTCTGGCGAGGATGTTCTGATCGATAAGCACGCCGTTACGCTCAATGCGCGAAATCACCGTAACCAGAGGCATTTCGATATCGGTAAAGACCTGTTTCGGGCCCGCTTCCTGCTCCAGTTTTGGCCACATCTGCTGATGCAGCTGCAGCGTCACATCGGCATCTTCTGCCGCATAGTGTGCCGCCTGTTCCAGCGCGATTTGGTTAAACGTGAGCTGATTTTTACCTTTGCCGGCGATCTCAGTGAACGTGACCGTCTTGTGATTCAGCCAGCGCGCAGAGAGGCTATCCATATCATGCTTGCCGCCAACGCTGTTCAGGCAGTAGGACTCCAGCATGGTGTCAAAGCGGATGCCGCGCAGCTCAATACCGTAATTTTTCAGCACGCCGCGATCGTATTTCAGGTTCTGTCCCACTTTCGCCGCGCGTTCATCCTCCAGCAGCGGCTTTAACTTCGCCAGCACGTCAGTGCGATCGAGCTGATCGGGTGCGTCAAGATAGTCATGCGCAACCGGCAGGTAGGCAGCCTCCCCTGGGGCGACAGCAAACGCGATACCGACAATGGTGGCGCTGAGCGTATCGAGTGAATCTGTTTCGAGATCGAAGGCAAACACCTCAGCCTGCTTCAGCTTATCGAGCCAGGCGCTAAAGGTTGCCTCATCAAGAATAGTGACATACCCGTCCGCAGAGAGCATGCTAGTAGCTTCCGCAGCCTCAGGCTCATCAGCCAGAGCGCTCTGCGCCTGCACATTACTCTTTTTGCCCTGCAGCCACTTACCTTCCTGCAGATCGGCCTGCCAGCGCCGGAACTCAAAGCGGGCAAACAGCGTCTGCAGCGTCTCAACGTCAGGCTGGTTCACCGTCAGTTGATCGTAACTGACCTCCAGCGGCACATCGGTTTTAATGGTCGCCAGCTGGTAAGAGAGAAAGGCCACATCGCGGTTCTGTTCAAGTTTGGCCGCCATGGTTTTCGCGCCGCGGAATGACAGATCGGCTACCTTGTCGAGATTGTCATAAATGGCGTGCATGCCGCCCAGCCCCTGCAGCAGCGCCTGCGCGGTCTTCTCTCCCACGCCGGGTACGCCGGGGATGTTATCGGAGCTGTCGCCCATCATCGCCAGAAAATCGATAATCAGCGCCGGCGGCACGCCATATTTTTCCTCAACCTCTTCCGGTCCCAGTACGGTATTGCTCATGGTATTGATCAGCGTGATATCTGGCGTGACCAGCTGCGCCATATCTTTATCACCGGTACTGATCAGCACGCTACGGCCCTGTTTGCCCGCTTCCAGTGCCAGCGTACCGATAACATCGTCTGCCTCCACGCCCGATACGGCCAGCAGCGGCAGCCCCATCGCTTTTACCATCTCATGCAGCGGTGCTATCTGCGCTCGCAGATCGTCAGGCATCGGCGGACGATGAGATTTGTAGTGTTCAAACAGTTCGTCGCGGAAGGTTTTTCCTTTCGCATCGAAGACCACAGCCACATGGCTGGGCTGATACTGCATCAACAGGCTTTTCAGCATGTTGAGCACACCATACATCGCGCCGGTCGGTTCGCCCGCGCTGTTGGTCAGTGGCGGAAAGGCATGATATGCACGGTAGAGATAAGAGGATCCGTCTACCAGAATCAGGGGATTTTCTGCGATTTTCGCCATAGTGTTAAGGTTTCTTCGTTGCGAGATTCAGGCTTATAAGGATGCCACAACCTGAGAAAAATGTTGAATGAACACGGGAGAGAGGCGCTTTTTTTCACGGTTATCAAACGCGGATCGCAACGATCTTTCTGTGGATAACTTTGTGCGCAAATTTCATAAGGCACTCTTTTTTTAGCATGAGAAAAATAATAAGCAGATAATAACTATTTATTTACAACAGGTTAATAAGTTGCCGTGACGCAGAACGCGGTTTTGAAAACGCGATCGTCCATGTGGATATCACTACAGAGTGCAGGCAGGAAAAAGAATAAATGAGGATGAAGAAATAAAAAACGCTGGCGTTGCCAGCGTTTAAGGGTGTCGCGTTACTGCTTTTCAGCCAGGAACTTAACCACGTTGGCATAATCGGCGACAAAATTCTCCATAGAGCTGGTGTCGAGCCCGCCGTTATTGACCATATATTTGCCGTTGACGAAAATAGCCGGAACGCCCTGCAGATTGACATCAGAAGCCGCTTTCTGCTGCTGCGCAACCAGCGCTTTCACCGCAAAGCTGTTCCAGGCAGCGTCATAATCGCCAGCTGAGATCCCTGCTGCTTTAATAAAGGTTTCTTTCAGGCTGGCCGGATCGGTGATGGTTTGCGTTTTCTGAATGCCATCAAAAATCGGTGCGGTAACTTTGCTTTCCACGCCCAGCGCCATGGCCACTGCCCAGGCATGCGTGACCACCGGGCCTAAATCACCGCCGAGAAAATCGACGTGATATTTTGTCACTTTAGTCTCAGCCGGCAGGTTCTTCTTCACCGCGTCGCTGACGTGGTAAACACGTTCAAACTGATAGCAGTGCGGGCAGAAAAATGAGAAGAACTCCATGACCTGCGGTTCACCTGCCACCGGTTTCTGCAGCGTGACATACTGTTTACCGTCGGTGAACTGCGCCGCTGATACGCTAAATGCCAGCAGCATTCCCGCCAGCGCAAGCCAGATTTTTTTCATTGTTAACCTATCTCCTGAGTACGTTATTAAAATTGCGGACCAAGCCGTAATGGGGGTTCGTGCAACAGTCGCTCCTGCTCAATCAGGAGGGCAATCTGCCGGCGCCAGAAATCCTCGTCAGTCATCCAGGGAAACGCACGCGGAAAAGCGGGATCCTGCCAGCGGCGTACGACCCAGGCCAGATAATAAACCATGCGCATGGCGCGTAAAGACTCAATCAGTGTCAATTCATGTAAATCGAAATCACCGAACTCGTTATACGCCTCTATCAGGATATCCCACTGAATGCGCTGCTCCTGCCGGTCGCCGTTTATCAGCATCCAGAGATCCTGCACGGCCGGACCGGTGCGCGCGTCATCCAGATCAACAAACATCGGACCGTCGCGCCACAGAATATTGCCCGGATGACAGTCGCCGTGCAGGCGCAGCGGCTGCCATTTTGTATGCCAGCTCTGCTGCAGCGTGATAAAAAGGCTGTCCAGCGCCTTCAGTAAGCTCTCTTTAAGCCTTGCCGGTACCAGCTCGCTGTGCGCCAGCGTCTGCTGTGGCTGCCGGATATACTCCTCAAGACCCAGCGCCGGACGCCGGACAAAAGATTTACGGCAGCCGGTCTGATGCATGCGGCCGAGGAAGCGTCCTGTCCACTCCATCTGTTCTTCGTTATCCGTTTCATACTGACGACCACCCACGCTGGGAAACACGGCAAACATAAATCCGGCATGCTGGTTAAGCGTGCTGCCCTGTAGCGTAAGCGGTGCCGCTACCGGCACGTCGTCATTCAATAGATCCAGCGACAGCGCATGCTCTTCAAGGATCTGTTCCCGGCTCCAGCGCTGCGGACGATAGAACTTAGCGACGTAGCGCCGGTTTTCATCATCGCTGAACTGGTAAACGCGGTTTTCGTAGCTGTTCAGCGCCGTTAAGCCTGACTCCACCCGCAGCCCGGTATCCCATAAAGCATCGAGGATGGCATCCGGATCCAGCGTATGAAAATTAAAGGCAGCGTCGTTCATTTTCGGCCCTGTATGTTACCTTTGCAGTAGATGCGCAAGGATAGCACTACTCGTCAGCCTTGATCACACCGCGTGCGCGTAACAGTGCCGTTTTAAAGTCTGCTTCGTAATCTTTTCTGATACCGGGTATTTCTGTCGTGCTGTCGGTATCACGCATTTTGAGATGGTAAATCAATATGTCGTCGCGTAATTCACTTAACGGGCCATGAAAGCCCGCCTCCTGCGCGAGCTTGTGTAAAAAGCCCAGCAGGTGACATTCTGGCTCCTGCTGCCAGGCAGGCTGCAGAAGCGCAATCAGTTCGTTAAGACGATGGTTTTTCATAGCGGATCCCTCATCACACTGCTTACACTGCATGGGTTCATTAAAGGAGACAACCATGCCCGTATTTACCGGCGTTATTCTGGCAGGCGGCCAGGGTAGTCGTATGGGAGGCCGTGATAAGGGGCTGGTGCAGCTGCACAATCAGCCTCTTTATCAGCATGTTCTGCAGCGACTGCAGCCACAGGTAGATAGTGTGCTGATCAGCGCTAACCGGCACCTTGATCAATATCAGTTAAGCGGCTGTAAGGTGATAACCGACACATTGCCTGACTGGCCCGGACCGCTGGCAGGTATGCTGAGCGGATTACGCCATAGCCAGAGTGAGTGGGTCGTTTTCTGCGCCTGTGATACACCCTACATCCCTCAGGATTTTGTTCTGCGGCTGTGGCAACAGCGCGCAGAGGCGCCGGCGGTCTGGGTCAGGTCAGCCATGCGCGATCATCCGGTGCTGGCTCTGCTTAACCGGGCGCTGGCTGATGAACTTGCCACGTATCTCGCACGCGGCGAACGGCGTCTGATGCAGTTTTTGCGTGCCAGCGGCGGTCACGCCGTGCTGTTTGAGGAAGATGAGAGGGTATTTCGCAATATTAATACAGCAGACGATCTGGCACAGGAGCAGGGAGAATAATGGACGTACCTTTACTCGCCATTGCCGCGTGGAGCGGTACCGGCAAGACCACGCTCCTTAAATCGCTGATACCGCTGTTAAAACAGCGCGGTGTTCGGACCGGTTTGATCAAACATTCTCATCATCAGCTGGAGATCGATACGCCAGGCAAGGACAGCTACGTTTTACGTAAAGCGGGCGCCGATCAGGTGATGGTTGCCAGCGAGCGGCGCTGGGCACTGATGTGTGAGACGCCTGATGAACCCGCCTCTCTGCAACATCTGGCAGCACAGATGAATAGCGCAGCGCTGGATCTGATACTGGTTGAAGGATTCAGGGATGAGAAAGTGACAAAAATTGCACTGTGGCGGCGTGGTGTAAAAGGTGGGGCAGAAGAGTTGCTGGATGAATATGTTATTGCCGTAGCCAGCGATGAAGCACTGGCGCTGGATCTGCCGCTGCTGGATATCAATCAGCCTGACCGGATCGCAGACTTTATCGTCAGCTGGCTGAAGAAAGGTTAACTTTTACGCACTTCTGACTTTTCTGCAGACGTAAAAAAGCCCTGAACGCGTGTTCAGGGCTCTCTTACTGGATGGATGCCTGGCAGTTCCCTACTCTCGCATGGGG